>JAKAHX010000019.1:8040-12939 GCA_021814735.1 Chloroflexota bacterium
CGCGAGCCCGCCAGCTCCACGATCCGACCCAGGTACATCACCGCGATCCGGTCGCTGATGTGTCGCACCACCGAGAGGTCGTGCGCGATGAAGATGTAGGTCAGGCCGAACTGCGCCTGCAGGCGCTCCAGGAGGTTGATGATCTGGGCCTGGATCGAGACGTCCAGGGCGCTGATCGGCTCGTCGGCGATGATCAGGTCGGGGTTCACCGCCAGCGCCCGTGCGACCCCGATGCGCTGCCGCTGGCCGCCCGAGAACTCGTGCGGGTACCGCTCGCCGTAGTCGGGGTCCAGGCCCACCACCTCGAAGAGCTCGCGCACGCGGGCTCGCCGTTCGCTGGTGGTGCCGATCTCGTGGATGTCCAGTGGTTCGCCCACGATCCCGGCGGCGGTCATGCGCGGGTTCAGGCTCGCGTAGGGGTCCTGGAAGATCATCTGCATGCGCCGGCGCATGCGCCGGAGGGTGGCGCCCTCCAGGCGCGTGATGTCGGTGCCGTCGAAGACGATGCGCCCGCCGGTGGGCCGGTAGAGGCGCAGGATCGTGCGGCCGGCAGTGCTCTTGCCGCACCCGGACTCGCCGACCAGCCCGAGCGTCTCGCCGCGCCGCACGGACAGCGACACGCCGTCCACGGCGCGCACGTCGCCGACGTGGTGGGTGAACACGATCCCCTGCGTGATGGGGAAGTACATCCGCAGGTCGGTCACCTCGACCAGCGGCGCGCCGTCCCGCGACGAGCTGGCCGCCGGTGCCGTCGAGACCGGGTTGGCGGGCACGGCCCCGGAGGCAGGATGCGCGATGCTCACGACGGCCTCCCGGGCACGATCGGTGCGGGTGCCTGCCCGGCTGCTGCCGTGCCGCCCTCCGGTCCATCTCCCTCGGTGGTGAAGACCACCACGTCAGCGCCCGGGCCGGACTCGGCTCCGCCGGTGCCGGGGGGCGGCGCCGGCACGAACCCCTCGCGCAGCGGCCGCCCCAGGCGCGCCTCGTCGGCCGTCGGCGGGTTCCAGCACGCGATCCGGTGGGTGACGTCTGGCCCCGTGGTGACGATGGGCACGCCGGCCACCAGCGGCTGCAGCGACGGGTTGGTCTCCCAGCAGCGCGGCAGGCGCCAGGCGCAGCGCGGGGCGAACGGGCAGCCGACCGGTGCCGTGCGCAGGTCCGGCGGCGTGCCCTCGATGGGAATGAGCGGCTCGCCCTCCGGGCTGTCGAGACGGGGCATCGAGTGCAGCAGCCCCACGGTGTAGGGGTGACGCGGCTCGGCGAAGAGGACCGGCGTGGAGGCCGTCTCCACCACGAACCCCGCGTACATCACGTTGATGCGGGAGGTCATCCCGGCCACCACGCCGAGGTCGTGGGTGATCAGGACCACCGCGGTGCCGCGCTCGGCCGTGAGCCGCTGCAGCAGCTCGAGCACCTGCGCCTGGATCGTCACGTCGAGCGCCGTGGTGGGCTCGTCGGCGATGAGCAGCTTGGGCTCCAGCGCGAGGGCCATGGCGATCATCACGCGTTGGCGCATGCCGCCGGAGAAGTGGTGCGGGAAGCTCCGCAGCCGCGCCTCCGGGTTCGGGATCCCGACCATCCGGAGCAGCTCGATCGCGCGGTCACGGGCTTCCTTCTGGCCCACCGCCCGGTGCGCCCGGATCGTCTCGACCATCTGCTCCTCGATGGTCAGCACCGGGTTCAGGCTGGTCATGGGGTCCTGGAAGATCATCGCGATGTCGCTGCCGCGCAGGTCGCGCATCTGCGCCTCGGACGCCTTCGTCAGCTCGATCCCCTCGAAGCGGATCTCTCCGCCCTCGATGCGCCCCGCGGGCCTGGGAAGCAGCCGCATGACGGCCAGGTTCGTGACGCTCTTGCCGCAGCCGGATTCGCCCACCAGCCCCAGGGTCTCCCGCTCCGCCACGTCGTACGAGACGCCGTTGACGGCGTGCACCGTGCCGTCGTGCGTGCGGAAGCGGACCACCAGGTCCCGGACCGAGAGGAGCGGCCCATTGGTCGTTGCCATGGCTAGCGCTTCAGTCGCGGGTCGAGCGACTCGCGCAGGCCGTCGCCCAGGAGGTTGAACCCGATCGCGCTGATCGTGATCGCGGCGCCGGGGAAGAAGATCAGGTAGGGCGCGTTCTGCAGGAACCGCGATGCGTCGGTCAGCATCTCGCCCCACTCCGCGATCCGCGGATCGCCCGGTCCGAGACCCAGGAAGCCCAGGCCTGCCACGTCGATGATCGCGGTCGCCAGCGCCAGGGTCGCCTGCACGATCATCGGCGTGAGCGCGTTCGGCAGCATGTGGCGCATCAGGATGCGCGGGGTGGACGCGCCCATCGACCGCGCCGCGAGCACGAAGTCCGTCTCGCGCAGCGCGAGGAGGCTCCCCCGCAGCAGGCGCGCGAAGATCGGTGCGTAGGAGACGCCGACGGCCACGATGATCTGGACTTCGCCGTGCCCCAGCCAGGCGACGATGGCGATCGCCAGCAGGATGCCGGGCACCGCGAGCAGGATGTCGATGACGCGCATCAGCACCGCGTCGAGCACGCCGCCGGCCCCGCCCGCGACCGCCCCCACGACCATCCCGAACGCGAGGCCGCACATCACGGCCACCACGCCCACGGTCAGGCTGATGCGTGCCCCGTACAGCACGCGGCTGAACTCGTCACGCCCGAGCAGGTCGGTGCCCATCAGGTGCGCCAGGCTGGGCGGCTTCATGCTGTTCATGAGGTTCCCGACGGTGGGGTCGTACGGCGCGATGATCGGGGCGAACACGGCCCCGACCACGAAGATGGCGATCAGCACGAGCCCGACGATCGCCGGCCCGTTCCGCAGCAGGCGGCGGAAAGCGTCCCGCCACAGGCCCCGGCTGGCCCGGGGCGCGGCCCGCACGAGCACCGCTGCCTCCTGAGTGGCCATCTCAGCTGTACCTGATCCGCGGGTTGAGGACGGCGTAGCCGATGTCCACCAGGAGGTTCACCGTCAGGAAGATCAACGCGAAGATCATGATGAGGGACTGGACCACGATCAGGTCGTGGTTCTCGATGGCGGTCACGACCCAGGAACCGACGCCGTTCCACGCGAACACCGTCTCGGTGATGACGGCGCCCGCGAGGAGGCTGCCCACCTGCAGTCCGATCACGGTGGTCACCGGCAGCCAGGCGTTGCGCATGATGTGGCGGTCGTCCACGCGCTTCTCCGTCAGGCCCTTGGCGCGGGCCGTCCGCACGTAGTCCTCGTTGCTCACGTCGATGACGGAGGCGCGGGTGATCCGGGTGACGATCGCCAGCGGGATCGAGCCGAGCGCGATCGACGGCAGGATGAGGTGCGCCACCGCGTCCTCGACGGCGGCCAGGTTGCCCGAGAGGATCGCGTCGATGATCGAGAAGTTGGTCACCGGGGTCACGTTCAGCCGGGGATCCAGCTGGCCCACCGCGGGCAGCCAGTGGAGCTCGACCCCGAAGATGAAGACGAGCGTGTAGCCCAGGACGAAGATCGGGATCGAGATCCCGAACAGCGAGAGCACCGTCACGGCGCCGTCGATCCAGCCGTTGGGGTGCCGGGCGGCGAGGCGCCCCAGGGGGATCCCCAGGCCGACCGCGAAGATCAGCGCCCCGACGGTCAGCTCGATCGTGGCCGGGAAGCGGACCAGGAACGTGCTCGCCACGGTCCGTCCATCGACGAAGCTGGCGCCGAAGTTGCCGTGCAGGAGCCCCCAGACGTACTGCAGGTACTGGACGTACAGCGGCTTGTCGAGCCCCAGCGCGGCATCGATCTGCGCCACCAGCTGCGGCGTGGCGTGCTGGCCGAGGATCGCCACCGCCGGGTTGCCCGGCAGCAGCCGCAGGAACAGGAACAGGATGACGGACAGCCCGAACAGCACCGGGATGGCGCTCAGCACCCGACGAACGATGAACCTCAGCACGAGCGGTGGGTGAATCCTCCGAGTGAACGGCCCCCCGGGATCGCCGGACCCCGGGGGGCCGTGATATCGCTGCCTATCGCCTCGTCCGGCCGCGCGCCGGCAGGTCGAGGCGCGGGCGTCGGGTCAGCAACGCCGAAGCGTCACTGGATCCAGACGCTGTTGAGGTACTCCATGACGCCACCCTGTGGCACGAAGCCGTGCACCTTGGAGTCGTACGCTCCCGGTACCTGCGCGGTCGCGAGAGGCACGGCCGGCATGTCGGCGGCCAGGATGTCCTGGGCCTGACCCCAGTACTGGTTCGCCTGGTCTGCCGTCGGCGCTTCGAGCGCCTTCTGCATGACGTCGTTCAGCGTGGCGTTGGCGTAGTGGAACTGCGGGTTCGGCTGGCCGTTGATGTACCCGAACCAGGCGACGCTGAGGTAGTCATCGGCGCCCGCCCAGTCACAGATCCACCCGAACAGGTACATCGGCAGCTTGCCGTTGGTGGCATCCGAGACGTAGCTGGTGCCCCAGTCCTCGGTCTTGAGGTTGACCGTGAACCCGACCGCCTGCAGGTCGTTCGCGATGGCCTCGGCCTGGTTCTTGGGATCCGGCATGTAGGGCCGGGTGACGTTGGACGGGTAGTACAGGTCGACGGTCAGCTGGCTGGCCGGCACGCCCGACTGCTGGAGCAGCTGCTTGGCCTTGGTCGGGTCGTAGCTCGGCAGGTTCTCGGCCTTGTACCCGAGAGTCCCGACCGGCAGGAAGCTCGTGGGGACGAGGCCCTGGCCGCCGTAGAACGCATCGAGGTAGGCCTGCTTGTTGAGCGCGGACGCGATGGCCAGCCGGACGTCCTTGTTGGCGTAGATGGTCGGCTTGCCGCCCACGCTCTGGTTGAGGTCGAGCATGAGCATGTTGCAGGTCTGCTGCCCGCGATTGATGAGCGTGAGCCCGCTGCTCTGCGCCGTCTTGACGTCCGTGGGCTGGATGGTCACCGCCACGTCGATGCTGCC
>JAKAHX010000346.1 GCA_021814735.1 Chloroflexota bacterium
CGGCTCGGCGACAATGACCGATGGAGGTGAGCGACGACGATGGACAGGCAGACACTGGCTCCTCGCGGGTGTGGGCGATGAGCGCCACTGCGGCTGCATCCACTGTGCTCGCGGGCTGGCCTGGCCTGCGGGAGCGGGTAGAGAACACCTACCGCTCGATCCATGAGCACCCGGAGCTCTCGGACCACGAGGAGGCGACGGCGGCCGCGGCTGCGGGCGCGCTGCGCGACGCCGGGTACGAGGTGCAGGAGCGGATCGGCACGACCGGTGTCGTCGGGATCCTGCGCAACGGGGACGGACCGGTCGTGCTCGTGCGCGCGGACATGGACGCACTCCCGATGCAGGAGGAGACAGACCTCCCCTACGCCAGCACGCAGCACGCCACGGACGACGCGGGTCATGCGGTGCCGGTGGCGCACTCGTGCGGGCACGACGTCCACGTTGCGAGCCTGATGGCGGCGGCGCGCCTGCTGGCGGCCGGTCGCTCCGCCTGGCACGGCACGTTCATCGCTCTCTTCCAGCCGGCCGAGGAGCTTGGCAGGGGCGCCGACGAGATGGTCCGCGCCGGGCTGGGCACGCTGATCCCGAAGCCCGACGTGGCCCTCGCGCAGCACGTCCTGGCCTACCCGGCCGGCACGCTCGGCACGTGTGCCGGTCCGTTCCTCTCGACCGCCGCCAGCCTGCGCATCACGGTTCACGGACGGGGCGCGCACGGCTCCATGCCCCAGCTCGCGGTCGATCCCGTGGTGCTCGCGTCGATGATCGTCGTGCGCCTGCAGGCGATCGTGGCCCGAGAGGTTGCGCCTGGTGACTTCGCCGTGCTGACGGTGGGCCGACTCTCAGCGGGGACGAAGAGCAACATCATCCCGAACGACGCGCTGCTCGAGGTCAACTACCGCGCCTACGACGAGCAGACGCGGGGCCGGCTGATCGACGCGACGAAGCGGATCGTGCGGGCCGAGTGCGAGGCGTCCGGGTCGCCGAAGGAGCCCGAGTTCGACCTCTTCGATGCGTACCCGCTGACCTCGAACGACCCTGTGGTGACGGCGAGGGTGGCGGCCGCTTTCCAGGCGTACTTCGGCGACCGGGCATTCGAGGCACCGCGCCAGTCGGCGAGCGAGGACTTCAGCGTGGTCCCCCGCGCACTTGGCGTCCCGTACACGTACTGGGCGCTGGGCGGCATCGACCAGCAGACGTGGGACAGGGCGAAGGCGGCGGGCACGCTGACGAGCGACATCCCGGCCAATCACTCACCCAAGTTCGCGCCCGTGATCGAACCCACGCTCGAGACTGGGACGGCGGCGATCGTCGTGGCCGCTCTGGCGTGGCTGGCCGCGTAATCGCACCGCGCGACGTGGCCACCGCGGATGGGTTCGCCAGCGAGCAGCCGCGGGGAACGGACCGGCTCCTCTACGGCATGGTGCTCGGCGTCCTGGCCTTCTGGCTGTTCGCTCAGACGACCCTCAACATCGCCCCGACGATGGCGCGCGATCTCGGACTGGCGACGAGCGTGATGAACGTCGCCGTCTCCATCACCGCGCTGTTCTCAGGCATCTTCATCGTGGTGATCGGCGGGGCCGCCGATCGCGTCGGCCGCGTGCGGACCGTGCAGGCCGGCTTCGTCCTGAGCATCGTCGGCTCGTTGCTGATCGCGCTCACGCCGCCCGGTCGTGTCGCGCCGATCAGCCTGATCGTGGGCCGCGTGTTCGAGGGGCTGTCGGCCGCCTGCGTCATGCCGGCGAGCCTGGCCCTCGTGAAGGCCTACTGGGAGGGCGCCGCCCGGCAGCGGGCGGTGAGCATCTGGTCGATGGGGTCCTGGGGCGGCTCGGGGTTTGCCGCCCTCTTCGGAGGCCTGATGGCCACCAACGTGGGCTGGCGCTGGATCTTCGTTGCGTGCGCGGCGGTGTCGGTGATCGGGATGCTCATGGTGCACGGCACGCCGGAGAGCCGGGTCCAGCAGCCCGCGGCGTACAAGCTCGACCTGCCCGGCATCCTCACCTTCCTTGTCGCAATGGTCGCCCTGCAGGTCCTCGTGACCCAGGGCGGGAGCCTTGGCTGGCTGAGCCTCGCGTCGCTCGGCCTGCTTGCGATCGTCGTGGTGGTCGGCCTCGTCTTCTTCCGGATCGAGTCGGGCAACCCGAACGCGTTCGTCGACTTCCGCCTCTTCCGGAACCTGACGTACACGGGCGCCACCCTCTCGAACCTGCTGCTGAACGCCGTGGCGGGCATCATCATCGTCGCCATGACCCTGGTGCAGGTCGGCGGCGGCATGAGCGCGCAGGCGGCGGGCCTGCTCACGCTCGGCTACGCGATCGCGGTGGTCGCGTTCATCCGCGTCGGCGAGAAGCTGCTGCAGCGCTACGGCCCGCGCCGTCCGATGATCTGGGGCTCGCTGATCGTGGGCGCGACGATCCTCCTGCTGATGCCCACCAACCTGTTCCTCAGCACCTACCGGCTGCCGGCGGCCGTCGCCTTCACCCTGTTTGGCATCGGCCTCGGGTTCTACGCGACGCCGTCGACGGACGCGGCGCTGGCGAACCTGCCGACCGATCAGGCGGGGGCGGGGTCGGGCATCTACAAGATGGCGTCCTCGCTCGGCGCGTCCTTCGGCGTGGCGATCTCGGCGGCCATCTTCACCGCGCTCAGCGTCAACCCCGGGCCGGTCACCTGGATCGCCGGGGTCGTCGCGTTCGCGGGCCGCCAGGACAACCTCGCCGTGCGCGAGGCCGCCCTGTTCGCGTACGGGGCGAACCTCCTGATGATCGTCGCTGCGATCGTGTCGATCGTGCTGCTCGTGCCCACGGGGCGGTCCCGGTCCGAACCACA
>JAKAHX010000347.1 GCA_021814735.1 Chloroflexota bacterium
CCGTGCCGGGACGCCCGATTCTGCCGGCGCGCCGAGCCGCGGCAGGGCGCCTCAGCCGCGCGCCGCGGCCGGGGCACGGCCAGCGCGCGCCCACCACGCGGCCAGCAGTCCCACCGCCACGAGCGCCGCGATGCTCTCCAGCTGGTCGGCGTTCAGGACGCCGAGGGCCGCCGGGTCGCGCCAGGTGAACGCCACCAGCACCCGGCCGACGAGCCACCAGCCCAGCGAGGCGAGGTACAGGTAGCCGAAGCGCAGCCGCTCCGGGTCGACCTCGGCACCCCGAGCCCAGCGGGCGGCCAGCCACGCCCCCTCCTGTCGCAGCCGCAGGGGCAGCCGGCGCTGCACCCGCGCCGTCGCCAGCAGCAGCAGGAGCGGGATGCCCAGCGCGGCCCATGCTGCCTCAAGCAGCTGGCTGGGATAGGCGGGAACCAGCGCCCCCGGCGAGAGCCAGGGCCCCGGGCCCGCGAAGGCCAGCGACGCGACGCCCTGGTGGGCCGCCCCCTGGCCGCCTCCACCGAGCAGGTAGGCCACGCGGCCCAGCGAGATCGCGACGAGGAGCGGAACCGCCAGTGCGTCCAGCCAGCGACGCGTCGGGACCCCCAGCAGCCGTGCCATGTAGGCGGCGGATATCGTGCCGCCGAGCACCGCCCCGAGCAGCGAGAGCGTCCCCTGCGCCGGGTCCGCGAGCGCGGCCAGGTGGCCGCGGTAATAGTCGATGTACGTCAGGCCCGTCAGCAGGCGGCCGCCGAGGACTGCGCCCGGGACACTGGCCAGCACGAGATAGAGCAGGTCGTCCTGTCGCAGCCGGGAGAGACCCGCCCGCCGACCCGAGATGCGGGCCGCCATGGCGGCGACGAGCAGCGCCGCGGCGAACGCCACCGCCAGCCCGAGCGTCTCCCAGCGGACCGCGACGGGTCCCGCCCGGAAAGTCGGGTCGAACGCGAGGGTGATCACCGCGAGTGGCACGACGGCCCTCGGTCGGTCGCACCGCACGGCAGGTCCGGGCCGGTCGCGTCAGGACGCCTGCGAGCGCCGGGCGGCGTCGGGAGGACCATCGGCGGTAGTGTATCGGCGAACGGAGGAGCACGACGAGCGAACGAGCCCCGGACCTGATCCTGCACGGCGGACCGATCCTGACGATGTCGGGAGATTCCGGCCGCGCGCCATCGCGCGCGGGGGCGCTGGCGATCGGCGGCGGCCGCATTCTCGCGGTCGGCGACGAGGGCGACGTCCTCGGCCTCGCCAACGCCACCACGCGCCTCGTGGACCTGGACGGCGCGGCCGTGATGCCGGGCTTCCAGGACCAGCACGCGCACCCGCTGTTCGAGGGGATCCGGGCCGGCTGGCTCGACCTGACCGCCGCGCCCGACCTGGCGGCGGCACTGCGCCTGCTCGCGGCGGCGGCGGCCACCGTGCGCGGGTCGATCGAGACCGAGGGATGGGTGGAGGCCTGGTACCACCCGAGCGCATGGCGCGAGGGACGGCACCCCACCCGTGACGAGCTGGACCGCGCGGTCCCCGACGTCCCCGTGCTGCTCCACCACGGGAGCGGCCACGCGTCGATGGCCAACTCGATGGCGCTCGCCTACGCACGCATCACGGCCGACCGGCCGGATCTTCCGGGCGCCGTGATCGAGCGCGACGCGTCCGGGGAACCGACCGGCATGGTCCGGGGCTCGGACCCGGTGGCGCCCTACGCGCCGGTCCTGCCGGCCCTCACCCCCGAGACGCTGCGCGCCGCCATCCGGCGCATCGCGACCCGTCTCTCCGCCGCGGGGGTCACGGCCGTCGCCGACGCGCACCTCGGGTCGCTCGTCGATCCGATCTCGGAACTGGCCGCGTACGCCGGCGCGGCCCTGGACGGCGACCTGCCCCAGCGCCTCACGGTGATGCCCGGACTGGCGCACCTGTCGCGCCCGGACGAGGACCCACCCGAGCCGCTCGACATCGAGGCCCTGGTGCCGCCGGACGTCCGGGATCGCGTCCGGGTGGGCCCCGCGAAGTTCTTCGCGGACGGGGCGCTGAGCACCGCGGACGCGTGGCTCCGCGAGCCATACCGGGATGCCGCCGAGCGCGAACCCGGGCTCCTGCGCGGCAGGCCCGCCCACGATCCGGACGAACTGGCCGAGCGGCTGCGCCGGGCCCACCTCGCGGGCTGGCAGCTGGCGACCCATGCCATCGGCGACGCCGGCGCCGCCTTGGTCCTCCACGCGTACCGGGCTGCCCTGGCCGCCTCCCCGAGGCCCGACCACCGGCACCGGGTCGAGCACGCGATGCTGCTGGACCCGGACCTCGTGCACGCCGCGGTCGCGCTCGACGTGGTCGCGATGCTGCAGCCCGAGTTCGTCACGGTGACCGGCGACGTGTATCTCGAACGGCTGGGGCCGGACCGCACCCGCGACATGTATCCGTACCGCCGCTGGATCGACGCGGGCCTGCGCGTCGCCTTCTCGAGCGACCGCCCGTTCTCGCCCGGGGCACCCCTGGACGGCATCCGTGCCGCGTTCCGGCTGGCGGGCCCGTCCGGCCGGCGGATCAACGACGACCCGGGGCCCACCGTCGACGAGGCCCTGCGGGCATGGACCGCGGACGCGGCCTGGGCGGCCCGCGACGAGGCGCATGCAGGACGGCTGGAGCCCGGGCTCGCGGCGGACCTCGTGGTCCTGTCGGGGGACCCATCCACGGTCACCGCCGAGCGGTGGGCCTCGGGCGATGACGGCGTCGAGGTCGTGGCCACCCTGGTGGGCGGGGTGCCGGTCTTCGGGGCGGACGCGCTGGGCTGAGCGCCAGCCGGGGACCGGCGCAGGGCGACGGC
>JAKAHX010000348.1 GCA_021814735.1 Chloroflexota bacterium
GGTCGAGCAGCTCGCGCACCCGGAGCCGCTCCGGACCGATCCCGTCCATCGGTGAGATGGCACCGTGCAGCACGTGGTACCGGCCCCGGAAGGCGCTGGTCCGCTCGAGCGCGAGCACGTCGAGGGCATCCTCGACCACGCAGAGGCGCGTGTCGTCCCGCGTGGGGTCGAGGCAGATGGGACAGCGGGGCCCGATGCTGAAGTTGAAGCAGGACGTGCAGAAGACCACGTCCTCCTTCACCGCGATGAGCGCGGTCGCCAGGGCGCGCGCTTCGCCCTCCGGGCTGCGCAGCATGTGGTAGGTCAGGCGCTGCGCCGTCTTGGGGCCGATCCCGGGAAGGCGGGCGAACGCTTCGATGAGCCGCGCGACCGGCTCGACGACCACGCTCACGGCCGCCTCACATCCCGGGCAGCCGGAGGCCGCCAGTCACCGCGGCCATCTTCTGCTCCGCCGTCCGGCGGGCGGTGCCGAGCGCCTCGTTCACCGCGACCACCACCAGGTCCTGCAGCATCTCGACGTCAGCGGGGTCCACCACGCCCGGGTCGATGGTGACCGAGACCAGCTCCTGCCTGCCCGTGACGACGGCCTTCACCGCGCCGCCGCCCGCGGTTCCCTCGAGCTGCAGCGTCTCCAGCTCGGCCTGGACGCGGGCGAGCTGCGTCTGCATCTGCTGCGCCATCTTGGCCAGGTTCCCGAAGCTCATCGGTCCCTCCTGTCTTGGTCCGGTCGTGCCACGGCTGCCCGCCCGCACGGGTTCACTCGACGTCCGCCGCGTCCGCGAGGTCGCCGGCGAAGATGCGGCGCGCCGCGTCGAGGTTCTCGCGGCCGATGGCCTCGTGCGGGAGCGGGGGCAGCAGCTCGAGGTTGGTGGCCACGCAGCGGACGCCGACGGCAGTGCCCACCACGGCGGCGATGGCCTCCTCGAACGCCACGTGCCGCTGCTCGGCCTTCTCCCGCATGAACGCCTTGTCCTCGGGGAACCCGAGCACCACCACGTGTCCGTCGAGACGAACGGGGCGGCACGCCTCGGCCAGGGGCTTCACGGGCGGATTGCGCGAGAGGGCGGCGAGGATCGCGGGCCAGCCGACCCGGACGCGTTCCAGCAGGTCGTCCGGCGATGACGGGACGGCGGTCTCCGGGTGGGCCGCGACGGGAACCCGACGGGGCTCCGGCACCTGCCCCCGTGGTCGCGCAGCGGGCACCGTCGGCTCCGGGCTTCGTGGCGCCGGCGCCGCCGGCGCGATCGACCGCACGGCGGGGCCCGCCGCGGCGCGCTGGAGCAGCAGCAGCTCCAGCTGGACCCGCTGCCGACCCCCGCCCGCCCGGGTCGTGTCGAGCGAGGCAAGGCCGCGGACCACGGACACGAGCTCCGGGATGGGAGCCGAGGCGAACGGCGCGGGAACCGGCGCCGATGCCAGCCGGTCGAACAGCACGCGGCGCAGGCGCTCGATCGCCTGGTCGGTCGCGAGCCGAAGATCGCGCCCCTCGGCCTCGAGCCGATCCAGGACCCGGATCCCGGCCAGGGCATCACCCTCGAGCAGGGCCGTCACGAAGGCGTCCACCTCCCCCGAGGCCGCCAGCCCGAGCTGCGCGCGCACCCCGTCGGCGGTCAGCACCTCGGCCGCGGTGCTGAGCAGCTGGTCGAGCATCGACTCCGCGTCGCGCATGCCGCCGGCCGCGAGCTCCGCGACCAGGCGGACCGCATCGGCATCCGCGCGCCGCCCGTCGTCCGCCAGGATCCGGTCGAGCTTCCCGACGATCTCGTCCACCGTGAGCGGCCGGAAGGTAAACCGCTGCACCCGGGAGAGGACGGCCGGGCGGATCTGGGTGGGATCGGTCGTGCAGAACACGAACAGGACGTGCGGGGGCGGCTCCTCGAGCGTCTTGAGGAGGACGTCCCAGCCCTCCTTGATCCGCTGGACCTCGTCGACGATGAAGACCTTGCGCCGCAGGTCCGCGGGGGCCGTGTGCACGCGTGGGAGCAGCTCCCGCATGTCGTTGACCGTGTTGTTGGAGGCCGCGTCGAACTCCGCCACGTCGAGGGCCGTCCCTTCGCGGATGGCCACGCAGCTCGGGCAGGCGTCGCACGGCTCCCCGTCCACCACGGCGGCGCAGTTGACGGCCTTGGCCAGGATCCGCGCCATCGAGGTCTTCCCGGTCCCTCGAGGGCCGACGAAGAGGTAGGCGTGTCCCACGCGGCCAAGCCGGACCGCGTTGCGGAGGGTCTCGACGACCGCCGCCTGCCCGACGATCTGGGAGAAGGTCTGGGCACGCCACCGTCGGGAGATGGCGGTGTGCGGCCCGGCGCTATTGGGGCTCGGGGTCGAGGGGGTCGGCGTCATCGGCTCCTGGACGTGGGGGCGGACGTCCGGTCGGCACCGGGACGGATCGCCCCGACGGCCGCCGGCCGCGGCCCGTACCACCCGATGATACGGGGCGGCGGACGCCGAGGGGCGGCGAGCGATCCTGCGGCCGGTCCCCCGGTGCTGGATGTGCCGTGCACCCTCCGTCGATCGGGGACGTCCCCGCGCTCCTGGCGATGGCCGGCTCGGACCAGGCCTGTCCGCGGCACCCGGCGAGCAGCGTTTATCGCTGCTTCCTTCCGGACCTGACGAGGTTCACGCGTCGCCGCTGCGCGGGACCCGATCCTCAACGTCGACCTATCGCCCGAGCCCTCGAGAACGCGGACCTCGGGAGGGAATTCGGCCCTGCTGGAGCGGATTGCAGGTACAGGGCACCGCTGGCTCCCCACCTAGCACGGCCCGCGGATGATACCTCGGCCCCGCGGTGACCGGGCGGTGGGGCG
>JAKAHX010000020.1 GCA_021814735.1 Chloroflexota bacterium
ACGCGTATCACCGCCTCTACCGCGAACGCCTGGCCCGCGGGCCCTGGCGCGATCGTCCCCGTCCCGTCCTGATCAACAACTGGGAGGGGACCTATTTCGACTTCGACGAGGAGCGGCTGCTGGCGATCGCCCGCTCGGCCCACGAGATGGGCGTCGAGCTCTTCGTCCTGGACGACGGCTGGTTCGGCCGGCGCGATGCCGACGACAGCTCGCTCGGCGACTGGTTCGTGGACCGGCGCAAGCTCCCCAACGGCCTCGATGGCCTGGCGCGGTCCATCACGGGAATGGGGATGCAGTTCGGGCTCTGGATCGAGCCCGAGATGGTGAGCGCGCGGAGCGAACTCTTCGCCGCCCACCCGGACTGGGCCGTCGGCGTGCCGGGGCGGGACCGCACCGAGAGCCGCAACCAGTACGTGCTCGACATGTCACGCCCGGAGATCGTGGATCACCTCTACGAGACACTGGCCGCTGTCCTGCGCAGCGCGCCCATCTCGTACGTGAAGTGGGACATGAACCGCAACATCACCGAGCCGTACAGCCGCGGGCTCGCGCCCGACCGCCAGGGCGAGTTCTTCCACCGCTACATCCTGGGCGTGTACGAACTCTACGAACGACTGACCACGGCGTTCCCCGAGATCCTGTTCGAGTCCTGCGCGGGCGGGGGCGGACGCTTCGACCCGGGCCTCCTCGCCTACGCGCCGCAGGGCTGGACCAGCGACGACACCGACGCGATCGAGCGGCTCCGCATCCAGTGGGGAACCTCGCTGGTCTACCCGCTGAGCTCCATGGGCGCGCACGTCTCGGCCGTCCCCAACCACCAGACCGGCCGGATCACCCCGCTGGCGACCCGGGCGGCCGTCGCGTTCTTCGGCGTGTTCGGCTACGAGCTGGACCCGACCACCCTGTCGGCGGACGAGCGGCGCCAGGTCGCCGGACAGGTTGCCTTCTACGTCCGGCACCGGGACCTGTTCCAGCGGGGGCGGTTCGTCCGGCTCCGGAGCCCCTTCGAGGGGAACGAGACGGCCTGGATGGTGGTGTCGGACGACCGCCGCTCGGCCGTGGTGGGGCACTACGCCGTGCTCAGCACCGCGAATGCCGGACCGGGCCGTCTCCGCCTGCGGGGCCTCGACCCGGGGCTCATCTACCGCGTCTCCACCTGGCCGGCAAGCGACGACACCGTGGCCCGGACCAACGCCGGGCTGCGCGGCGGCGATGAACTGATGCAGGCCGGCCTCATGCTGGGGGCCGATCGCCGGGAGACCGCGGCCCGCGGCGATTTCCAGGCCCGTCTCTTCGTGCTGGAGGCCGCCGCATCGTAGGGTCCGGCGACGACCGGGCCGCGGCGCGCGCCGGGCCTGCGCGCCTGACTGGGCTTGCGCCCGGGCGCGGACCGGGTCCCCGGCACGCCCGGCGCCGGCGGGAATCGGAAGGCCGGCCCCTGGCGAACGGGACCGGCCTTCGTCGTGCGTGCACCCGGCACGGGGCCGGGTCGAGCGCTGCCTAGCCGGGCAGCACCTCCGAGCCCCAGCCCTCGTTGATGACCGCGCGGGCCGATCCGTAGAAGGCGGCGATCGCGGTCAGGATGCCGATGTACCCGCCGACCTGGGTCAGGCCACTCCCGGCCGCGGCGCCGTTGAACGCGCCCAGCGCGAGGACCACGAAGGTGATCCAGAGCAGCAGGAAGATCACCATGGTCACGCGGGCGCCCTTGAGGCTGGCTACCCACATGTAGAAGGTGAAGATCCCCCACGCCAGCAGGTACCAGGCGACGACGTTGCCGGCGTCCTTGCCCTGGAACATGAACACGAAGGCGGCGAAGCTCAACCAGAAGCCGCCGTATGAACTGAACGCCACGGCCCCGAACGTGTTCCCGTTCCTGAACTCCCACCACCCGGCGATCAGCTGGCCCAGGCCGCCGTACGCGAGCGCCAGGCCGACCACGATCGCGAGGGAGCTGCCGGTGACGAGACCCGAATTGACCAGGGACAGGATCAACGTCGTGAGGGCGAACCCGGCGAGACCGAGGGGCGCGGGATTCGCCTCCTTCGCCGCCATGCCTTGGGCCTGAGCCACGCGCGAACTCCTTTCCGGTAGGGGGCGGCGCGGTCGACCGCCCCCTGGTCCACCAACCGGTTGTCGCTCGCCTGACGGTGCGTCAGATGAGCTGTTCCGCCTCGCTCGACTGCGCCTTCACCCGGATCGTCTCCACGATCCCGGTGTCGGCCAGCGTGGTCACGTCGCCCAAGGGCCGGTTCTCGGCGATGTCACGCAGCAGGCGCCGCATGATCTTGCCGGAGCGCGTCTTGGGGAGTTCCGGGGTGAACATCACCATCTTGGGGCGCGCGATCGCCCCGATCTTCGTCGCCACGTGCTCTCGAAGCTGCGCCGCCAGCGCGTCGCTCGGCTCGGCGTTCGCCTTGAGGATCACGAAGGCGAAGATCGCCTCGCCGGTGATCGGGTCGCTGCGCCCGACCACGGCGGCCTCCGCGACCGAGGGGTGGTCCACCAGGGCAGACTCCACCTCGATCGTGCTGATCCGGTGCCCGGAGACCTTCATGACGTCGTCGACGCGGCCGAGCAGCCAGAAGTAGCCGTCCGCGTCCACCTTGCAGCCATCACCGGCGAAGTAGTAGCCGGGGAACCGGCTCCAGTACGTGTTCTGGTATCGCTCGGGATCCTTGTAGATGCCGCGCATGATCGCCGGCCACGGGCGCGTGAGCACCAGGTAGCCGCCGCCGGCGCCGTTGGGGACGTCCTTGCCCTCCGCGTCGACCACCTTGGCCCCCACGCCGGGGAACGGGCGCGTGGCCGAGCCGGGCCGCAGGGTGGTGATCCCGGGGAGCGGCGTGATCAGGATCATGCCCGTCTCGGTCTGCCACCAGGTGTCCATCACCGGGCAGCGTCCGCCGCCGATGTTCCGGTGGTACCAGAGCCAGGCCTCCGGGTTGATCGGCTCGCCGACCGTGCCCAGGATCCGCAGCGAGGACATGTCGTGCTTCGCGGGCCACGACTCGCCCTGCTTCATGAAGGCGCGGATCGCGGTCGGGGCGCAGTAGAGGACGTTGACCTTGTACTTCTCGACGATGGACCACCAGCGGTCCGGATCGGGGTACTGGGGAGCACCCTCGTAGAGGATCGACGTGGTGGCGTTCGCCAGCGGCCCGTACACGATGTAGGAGTGGCCCGTGACCCAGCCGACGTCCGCCGCGCACCAGTAGACGGTGTCCGGCTTGATGTCGAAGATCGTGCTGTGGGTGGTGGCCACGCCGGTGAGGTATCCGCCGGTGGTGTGCATGATCCCCTTCGGCTTGGCGGTGGTGCCGGAGGTGTGCAGCAGGTAGAGCAGGTGCTCGGAGTCGAGCGGCACCGGGTCGCACTGGTCCGACTGGGACTCGACGAGCTCGTGCCACCAGTGATCGCGGCCGGGCGTCATGGGCACGCCGTGGCCGGTGCGCTTGACGACCAGCACGTTCTTGATCGTCGGCGAGTTGGCCACCGCCACGTCGGCGGCGTCCTTCAGGTCGAGCACCTTGCCGTTGCGCCATCCGCCGTCGGCGGTGATGAGGGCCACGGCCTCCGAGTCGATCATGCGCCCCTGCAGGGCGTCCGAGCTGAAGCCGCCGAAGACCACCACGTGCGGCGCGCCGATCTTGGCACAGGCCAGCATCGCGATCGGCAGCTCCGGGATCATCGGCATGTAGATGCCGACCCGGTCGCCCGTCTTGACCCCGAGCGAGAGAAGGGCGTTGGCGCACTTGTTGACCTCGCGCTGGAGGTCGGCGTAGGTGAGGGTGCGGGTGTCGCCCGGCTCACCCTCCCAGTAGTAGGCGACCTTGGAGCCCAGGCCGTTCTCCACGTGGCGATCCACGCAGTTGTAGGCCACGTTGAGCTGGCCGCCGATGAACCACTTGGCGTAGGGCAGGTTCCACTCCAGGACCTTGTCCCACTTGCGGAACCAGGAGATCCGGTTCTCTGCCTGCTCTGCCCAGAAGCCCTCGAAGTCCTGCTCGGCGTGGTCGTAGATGTCCGCCTTGGCGTTGGCGTCACGCGCGAGCTCGGGCGGGGGCGCGAACTCCCGCTGCTCCGTGAACAGTGCCTCGATCTCGGGCTGGGAGTCCACGCTCATTCGGCACCTCCGTGATGACGGGCTCGCCGAACGCCGACGCTGGGACCGAGGACCGCGGGACGTGGCGCCCGGCAGGCGTGATGGCCCAAGCCTATGCCCTCCGGATGGCACGTCAAGAGGTGCGCAACGGCAGATATGCAGACGATACGAGGCCACCGGCGTGCGATATCCGCGCGACACGGCCGGGCTCCGGAGGACCGACGAACGCCGCCGGTGCAGCCCTGGCAGGCGGCCGGCGACCAGGCGGTGGGCCGTGCGCCGGGAGCGTCCTCCCCGCGGACCATGGCCGCGCGGGAGGGTTCAGGCGGCGGAGGACTCCGGAAGCGACCGGAGCGAGGTCTCGAGGGCCGTGTCGGCGGTCCGCAGGTTGGCGTCCCGCACCCGGGGAGGCTCGCCGGCCACCAGGTCCGCCGGGTCCAGCATGGTCACGGGCATGGGGGCCTGGGCGTGCCGCGCCGCGTCTTCGGCCCATTTCGCCCGCCACTCGGCCGGCGTCTCGTCCGGCACTTCGCGGTGCGCCTGTGCCAGCCACACGAGCGCCCAGGCCCGAGGCACCACCCGGTAGACGTCGTACCCACCGCCACCCGTGGCGAGCCACCGGCCCTCCGTGTACCGGTGCGAGAGCTCGTCCACCAGGCGCGCGGCCCGGGACATCGCCCGGGTGGTCAGGTTGAGATGCGCCAGCGGGTCGTAGGCATGCGTGTCGCTGCCGTGCTGGCTGACCAGGATGGTCGGGTGGAACGCCGCGGCCAGCGGAGGGACCACGCGATGCACGGCCTCCAGCCACGATGCGTCGGTGGTGCCCGGTTCCAGGGGCACGTTCACGGCGGTTCCGAGCGCGTCCTCCCCGCCGCATTCCTGGACGAACCCGGTGCCCGGGAAGAGCGCCGTCGGCGTCTCGTGGAACGACACCGTCAGGACCTGCGGGTCGTTCCAGAAGATGGCCTCCACGCCATCCCCGTGGTGCACGTCGAGGTCGACGTAGAGGACCCGGTGCCCCGCGTCCCGGGCGCGCGCCACGGCGAGCGCCGTGTCGTTGTAGATGCAGAACCCGCTCGCCCGGTGCGGCATCGCGTGGTGCAGCCCACCACCCGGGTGGAAGGCGTGCGTGGCAGCCCCGGAGAGGATCCGGTCCATCGCCGCGATCGAGCCCCCCGCCACGGCCGCGGCCGCCTCGTGCATGCCGTAGAAGGGGGGGTCATCCCCCCAGCTGGAAAACCCCAGCATGGGTCCCGCGTCGGGGTACTCGGAGAGCATGTGCACCGCGGAGACGTACTCCGGGTCGTGGACCCGGTGCAGCTCCGCGTCGGAAGCCTCCGGCGGGGGCAGGAAGTCGTGGGCGCCGATGGCGCGCAGGAGATCGATCCCGGAGCCGAACCGGCGCGGCGTGAGCGGGTGATCCACGCCGAAGTCGTACAGCAGCGACCGGGGCCCGAAGACCACCAGCGGCTGCCTGTCCGGTGCGGTTCCGCGCTTCACGATCGTTCGGTGCGCTCCCTTCGGCAGAGACGCCACGCGCGTCCCGGACGGATTCCGCACGAGAGACGCGCCGCTCGGGCATGTTCCGGGCACGCCGCCGGCCCGGTCGCGCCACTATAGCGACTTCGCCGGGACCGGCCCGGCCAGGCTGGCCCACCCGCGCGTATCGTTGCCTGACGGGACCTCCGGCCCGCCCGTGGTGCACGTCCGGCTCTGGCACGGAGTGCCCGAGAATGCCAGGGTCATCGCGGCCACGAGCCGGTCGATTCCACCGAGCGACAGGGGGCACGATTCATGAGCACCGTCGCACCAGGAAACCGATCACGGGACGCCGTCCTGCGCGACGGCTCGTCGGTGCACCTGCGCACGGCCCGACCGGAGGACGAGGCCGGTCTGGCGGCGTTCCTGCAGGCACTCTCGTTCGAATCGCGCCGGCTGCGCTTCGGCGGGGTGGTGACCGACTTCCAGGGCGTGGCGCACGGCTGGGCCGTGCCGTCCCGCCCCGGGGACTGCTCGCTGGTGGCGGAGGCCGGGGTGGACGGCCGGATCATCGCCCACGCCAGCTACAACCGCGTGGCGCCCGAGACGGCAGAGGTCGCCTTCGCGGTGGCGGACGACTACCGCGGGCGCGGCATCGCCACTCTCCTCCTCGAGGAGCTCGCGGAACGTGCCCACGACGACGGGATCACCACCTTCTACGCGGAGGTGCTGCCCGAGAACGCCCGCATGCTGGAGGTCTTCCGCGAGAGCGGCTTCCCGACCACCCTGCGGGTGGAGCCGGGCGCCATCCTGGTGGAGTTCCCCACCGAGCTCACCGGCCCGGCGCGTGAACGCTTCGAGCACCGCGAGCAGATCGCCGCCGCGGCGGCGGTGCGCGCGCTGCTGCACCCGGCGTCGATCGCGGTCATCGGCGCGTCGCGAAGGCGGGGCACCGTCGGCGGAGAGCTGTTCCACAACCTGCTCGACGGGAACTTCGCGGGGCCGGTCTACCCGGTCAACCCGAACGCGGACGTGGTCCAGTCGGTGGCGGCGTACCGGAGCGTCCTCGACATCCCGGGGCCGGTGGACCTGGCCGTCATCGCGGTGCCGGCCACCGCGGCGGTCGAGGCCGCGCGGGCCTGTGCCATGAAGGGCGTGAAATCGCTGGTCATGACCTCTCCGGGCTTCGCCGAGACAGGCGAGGCCGGCGCCCAGCTGCAGCGGGACCTGCTGGCGGTGTGCCGGCAGGCCGGGATGCGGCTGGTGGGCCCCAACTGCATGGGAGTCGTCAACCTCGAGCCCACGGTCCGCATGAACGCGACGTTCTCGCCCACGTGTCCGACCAGCGGCAACATCGGCTTCCTGTCCCAGAGCGGTGCCCTCGGGCTGGCCATCATCGAGCACGCGAACCGGCTGGGGCTGGGCCTGTCGAGCTTCATCTCGATCGGCAACAAGGCGGACCTGTCCGGCAACGACTTCCTCCAGTACTGGGAGGACGACGCGGCGACGGACGTGGTGGCGCTCTACCTGGAGTCGGTGGGCAACCCGCGCAAGTTCGCCCGCATCGCGCGCCGGGTGGGGCACCGCAAGCCGATCATCGTGGTCAAGAGCGGCCGCTCGGCGGCGGGAGCACGGGGCACCTCGTCGCATACCGGTGCCCTGATCGGCGCATCCGACGTCACGGTGGACGCGCTCTTCCACCAGGCCGGGGTGGTGCGCACCGACACGCTGGGCGAGTTCTTCGACGTGGCCTCCCTGCTCGCGAACCAGCCGCTCCCGTCAGGGCGCCGGGTGGCGATCCTCACCAACGGCGGAGGACCGGGGATCCTGGCCGCCGACGCCTGCGAGGCCGACGGGCTGGTGGTGCCGCCGCTCCCGGAGGGCGTCCGCCTGAAGCTCGCCGAGTTCCTGGCACCGGAGGCGGCTCTCGCCAACCCGGTGGACATGATCGCGGCCTCGCCCGACGCGTTCCGGCGGGCGATTCTGGCCCTGGCCAGCTGCGAGCAGATCGACGCCCTGATCGTCCTGTTCGTGCCGCCCCTGGACACGCGCTCCGAGGACGTCGCGGCCGCAATCCGGGACGCCGTGCAGGAGATGCCACGCCGGATCCCGGTGCTGAGCGTCTTCCTCTCGGCCGCCGGCGGGCCGTCGGCTCTCCGCTCCGGGCCGATCCGGGTGCCATCGTATGACTTCCCCGAGGATGCTGCGCGAGCGCTCGCGCACGCGGCACGCTACGCGGAGTGGCGCAACGCGCCGGCCGGGACCGTTCCCCACTTCGACGACCTGCGCGAGGACGGCGCGGCCGCGGTGGTGGCCGCCGCGCTGGCGGAGATCAGCTCGGGAACCGGGGGCGACGGTGCGACGCTCTCCGGCTCGTGGCTGTCCCGGCCGGCCGAGGAGCGGTCCCGCTGGCTGCGCCCGGACGAGGTCGCCTGCCTGCTCGACTGCTACGGCATCCCGACCGCGCCCTGGCGGCTGGCGGACACGCCCGAGGCGGCCGGCCGCGCTGCCGACGAGATCGGAGGACCGGTGGCGCTCAAGGCCGTGGCGCCCGGGGTGGTCCACAAGTCCGAGGCGCGCGCCGTGGCCCTGTCCTTGCAGGGCGCTGCGGCCGTGGAGGAGGCAGCGCTCCGGATGGCAGCCGACCTGGCCCAGGCCGGGCACCCGGCGCAGCGGTTCTTCGTCCAGCAGATGGTTCCGCCCGGCGTGGAGATGCTGGTCGGCGTCGTCAACGACCGGCTCTTCGGGCCCGTGGTGGCGTGCGGCGCGGGCGGGACGGCGGTCGAGCTGTTGCGGGACGTGGCGGTCCGCATCACGCCGCTGACCGACCGCGACGCGAGCGAGATGGTGCGATCCCTGGCGACGTTCCCGATGCTGGACGGGTACCGGGGGGCGCCGCGAGCGGACGTGAACGCCCTGGAGCAGATCCTGCTGCGCGTGAGCGCCATGGTCGAGGCACACCCGGAACTCGTCGAGATGGACTGCAACCCGATCGTCGTGCTGGAGCACGGCGCCGTGGTGGTGGACGCGCGGATCCGGATCGAGCTGCCGCGCCCGCGCTGACCGGCCCCTGATCGAGCCGCGAGGGAGCGCGCAGGCACCCGACCACGCCCGGCAGCCGACCGTGGCGTGTGGCGCCGATCGCGGCGTGCGGCGCCCGCTATCCTCTGGGGCGTCACGCCCCGGTTGCGTGCCTGCTCGACGAGGATGCCCCGGTGCGACGCGCGATCCCTCTCGGCACGATCCTCCTGGCGGCCGCACTGGTGGTGCCCGAGCCGACGAGCTCGGTGGTCCCGGCACCGAGCCGGGCGGGCCTTGCATCGATCGCGGACGGGTCGGCGGCGCTCGTCCGGGAAGCGGCCTCGGCCCCCGGCCCGGTGGCCGCCCCGGGCACGTCGGGCGTGCCGAGCGAGGCGTATCTCGAGGCTCAGGCCCACGCGCACGACCGCCTCGTGCTGGCCCCGCCGCGCCCGGTCACGGTACCGCTCCGGCCCCGGGACTCCGACGGGCCGCCGAGCGACGGCCAGCGCATCCCGTCGCCGGCGCAGGCGAGCGGCGATGCAGGCAGCCACGCCGCCGGCGGCACGGGCGGGACGGGGCCCGTCGCGTCTCATCGGCTCGCCCAGGCCGGCCCCACGCCATCGCCGACGGACGCGCAGCCCACGGCAGCATCCGTGCCCCCAACATCCACGGCATCGCCGACCAACGGCGCCCAGGCGAACTCGCCGGTCCCGGCCGGTCCCGGGCGCGAGGTCTACGGCTTCCTCCCCTACTGGGAACTCGCCGACCCCACGCTGACGCTCGACTACTCGGTGCTCTCGACGATCGCCTACTTCGGCGTGACGGCCTCGGCCGACGGCACGCTCCAGCAACTCGGCTCCGACGACACCCCGGAGGCCGGGTGGACGGGCTGGCAGAGCGGCAACCTCACCGCGATCATCGACGCCGCGCACGCGCAGGGGACACGGGTGGCACTGACCATCGAGCGCTTCGCCTGGGACCCGACGGGGGCGGCGGCGAGCGCCGCGCTCCTCGGCAGTCCGGCCGCGCAGGCCACGCTGATCGGCCAGATCGTCGCCCAGGTCGTCTCGCGCGGCGTGGACGGCGTCAACCTCGACTTCGAGCCGGTGCCGCCGGGCCAGGCGGCCAGCTTCGACGCGCTGGTGCGGGGGCTCCGCGCGGCCCTGGACGCCGCCCGACCCGGGCTCGAGCTGGTGGTGGACGTGACCGGCGATCCGGGCAACTACGATGTCCCGGGGCTCACCGCTCCCGGGGCGGCGGACGCGCTCTTCGTCATGGGCTACGACTACCGTGGCGCCGGGGCGGCCAACGCCGCGTCGATCTCCCCGCTCGCGTCGACGACCTACTACACCGACCTGACCCGGACGGTAGGGCGCTATCTCACCCTCACCACTCCCGGGCACCTGCTGCTCGGGCTCCCCTACTACGGCCGCGCCTGGTCGACCGTCTCGAACACGCCCAACGCCGCCACTTTGCCGCAGAACAGCCAGAACGGCTACTCGGTGGCCGCGCCGTACGACGTGGCGGTCGGGCTGGCCGAAACGAACGGACGCCAGTGGGATGCCGCCGAGACGTCCGCCTGGACGGCGTACCAGCGCCAGAACTGCGACGCGTGCCCCAGCGTCTGGCGCGAGCTCTACTACGACGACGCGCAGTCCCTGGCCGCCAAGTACCAGCTGGTGATCGCTGCGAACCTGCGCGGTACGGGGATGTGGGCGCTCGGCTACGACGGGACGCGGCCCGAGCTCACCCAGCTGCTGCGCCAGACGTTCGGCTCGACGGCGCCGCTTCCGCCCACCGGCGAGCTCACGGTGACCGCCGGCGGTTCGCCCGGCAATCCCCCGAACGCGTTCTCCCCGAACGGGGACGGCGTGGCCGACACGGCCTCGCTCTCGTGGTGGGTCTCGGAGGACGTGACCGGCACCCTCTCGATCACGTCGGGATCCTCGGTGATCCTGAGCACGCCGGTGACCAGCACGTCCGGAAGCGCCACGTGGAACGGCACCACCGCGACCGGCGCGCCGGCGCCCGACGGCACGTATGCCGTCACGCTCGCGGTGAAGGACGCCCGGGGCGTTGCGCTGACGCTCCGCTCGACGGTGGTCGTGAACCGCGTCCTGGGCTTCCTCCGTGCCAGCCCGAACCGCTTCTACCCCCAGGATGGCGACCGGTACGCGCCGGTGACGCGGATCACCTTCCGGCTGGCGGGGGCAACGACCAGCACCCTGCGGATCATGGACGCGCAGGGGCACGTGGTGCGCACGGCCTGGTACGCTCGCCGGACGCCCGCCGGGACCTCCGCGTGGACCTGGGACGGTCGAGGCGACACGGGTGCGCCGGTCCCCCAGGGCGACTACACGGCCCAGGTGGTGGCCACCGGCCCGGCCGGGCGCGCCTTCCTCGCGAGGTCGATCACCGCCGCCGCCTACCTGGTTCGCACCGCGGTGGCCGAGACCGCGACCGGGCGCACCCTGGTCGTGAACGCCTGGGCGTCCGAGCCGATGCGATCGGCCCCGACGTTCACGCTGACCGCCTCCGGGCAGACGCTGGCGGGCTCGGTCACGAGCCTCGGGGCCGGGCACTACCAGGCGGCCTTCAGTGGCGCGGCACTCAGTGGCACCGGCACCGTGACCATCTCCGGGATGGACGCCGGCGGCCGCCTCAACCGGTACGGGCTGCGGGTTTCGCTTGGCCCCCCGCTGCTGCCGACGGCACCCTCGCCCGGCCCGCCGCAGCCCCCCGCGGCTTCGCTGAGCCCCTCCCCGTCCGCCGACTCGACGCCCCTGCCAGGCGCCTCGCCACCGCCGGCCCCGTCGCCCGGCGCCACGGGCTCACCGAGCGCTTCGCCCGGTCCGACGCCCCTTCCGAGCGCCTCGCCGTCGCCGGCCCCATCGCCCGGCCCATCCCCTACCCCGGTCGTGTGCCCCGCCACGATCACCGCCAGGTGTCCCCTGGTCCGCATCCGCTCGGCGCCCGACCCGACCGCGGCGGTGGTCGCGACGGTGGACCAGGGCGCCACGGCCACGGCGGTTGCCGTAGTCCAGGGCGGGACCTACACCTCGTCCTGCAACCAGCTCGGCACGTTCCAGGCGTGGTACGCGCTCACCGTCCTGGACGGGCAGCCGCTCGCGACGCCGCTCTTCACGGCAACCGCGTTCTGGGGCGTCCGTTGATCGGCCCCGGATGGCCGGGCACGAGGAGCCGTGGGGCGTGGGCACGGAGCGCTGCGGGCACGGGGTCCCGCGGGGCATGGGCGCGGAGCGCTGCGCGCGAGGACCCGCCCTTCAGGGCGCGGCGCGGAACCGGTCGGTCGCGGTCACCAGCCGGTCCACGGTGGACGGCTCCATCGCCGAGTGACCGGCATCCGGCACCACCTGGAACTCCGCCTCCGGCCAGCGGCGGTGCAGATCCCACGCCGTGGTGATGGGGCAGACCACGTCGTAGCGGCCCTGGACGATCACCGCCGGGATCCGGCGGATCCGCTCCACGCCGTCGAGCAGCTCGTCCGGGGTCGCGAAGAACCCGCCGTTGACAAAGTAGTGGCACTCGATCCGCGCGAACGCGTCGGCCAGGGCGTCGTCTTCGTACCTCGCGATCAGCGCCGGATCGGGACGCAGCTTGCTGGTGCTGGCCTCCCAGCGGCTCCAGGCGCGCGCCGCGCGGGCCCGCTCATCGGGGTCCTCGCCGGTCAGTCGCCGGTGGTATGCAGCCACCAGGTCCCCGCGCTCCGCCGGCGGGATCGGCTCCAGGAACGCCTCCCATGCGTCCGGGAAGATGAAGCTCGCCCCCTCCTGGTAGAACCAGCGGATCTCGAGCGGCCGAAGCAGGAAGATGCCCCGCAGCACCAGCGCCCGCACCCGCTCCGGGTGACGCTCGGCGTAGGCGAGGGAGAGCGTGCTCCCCCACGACCCGCCGAAGACGACCCACCGTTCGATTCCAAGGTGCGTGCGCAGCCGCTCCATGTCGGCCACGAGGTCCCACGTGGTGTTCTCGACCAGGCTGGCACGCGGCGTGCTCCGGCCGGATCCGCGCTGGTCGAACAGCACGATCCGGTACGCGGCGGGGTCGAAGAAACGGCGATCGTCTGCGCTGGTACCGCCGCCGGGCCCGCCGTGCACGAAGACCACCGGCGTCCCGGACGGGTTGCCGCTCTCCTCCCAGTAGACCTGGTGCAGATCCGAGACGGCGAGGTGGCCGGACCGGGACGGCTCGATGGGCGG
>JAKAHX010000349.1 GCA_021814735.1 Chloroflexota bacterium
GGCGCCAGCCGTGGTCTGATTGCCTTCTGCGCCAGGACGGGCTCCCGCGGGGGTCTCGCGGGATGATCGCATCGCTGCGCGGGACGGTGGACGCGATCTACGGAGACTCGCTCGTGCTGGAGGTGGGCGGCGTCGGCTACCGCGTCTTCGCCGGCCCCGGGACGCTGGCCAGCGCGCGCCAGGGCGAGACGCTCAAGCTGCGGACACACCACCTCGTGCGCGAGGACGTGCAGGCGCTCTACGGCTTCCGCACCGCGGAGGAGCTCGGGTTCTTCACGCTGCTCCTGACGGTGACCGGCGTCGGGCCCAAGGTGGCGCTCGCGATCGTTTCGTCCCGGCCGGTGGCCGACCTTCAGCTGGCGGTGATGCAGGGGGACGAAGCGGTCCTGACCTCGGTGTCCGGGGTCGGCAAGCGACTGGCCGGGCGGATCGTCCTCGAGCTGCGCGAGAAGGTGGCGGCCGCCGGCATGGCGGCCGCGGGCATCCCGGGACGCGGACCAGTCGCCGGGGCCACCGAGTCCGAGGTCATGGCGGCACTCCAGGCACTCGGCTACTCGCAGGCCGAAGCGCGCGAGGCCGCGCGCGGCGCCGCGATCGACACCGCCGCAGACGCCTCGCTCGAGGAACGGGTCAAAGCCGCGCTGCGGCGGCTCCGGAGAGAGTAGCCGGACCGGTCGCGCGTCACCAGAGCGCCGGAGGCCGCGGCGGACTGCCGGCCCGTGGGCAGCTTCCTGCAGAAGGTGCGTGCGGAGAGCCTTGACCGCGCCTGTGCGGAGCAGCGGGCCACGCCATCCTGCAGGAAGTGCACCCGCGGAGCCGTGTGTCCGCTGTGCGAGCTGCGAACGCCAACGTGACGGTTCCGCGACCGCGCCCGGGCCCGATCTCGGTGAGCATCCCTGCTCGAGCCATCCGGACCCCGTCGCGTTCCCCGTGCAGGAAAACCCGCGGAGCTGACATACGGTTCTCCGCCTGCACGGACTGCAGGAAAGGTCAGGGCGGTCCGGGCCGGGGCGATCCAGGTCGGGGCGCTCCGGGTCGGGGCGGTCCAGGTCGGGGCCGTCCAGGTCGGGGCGATCCAGGTCGGGGCAGTCCGGGTCGCTGCCGCGTCTCGCGCTGAACAGGGATCGGGCCGGTGGTCCGTCGCGTGCGGAGCGGACCCGCCGGCGGCGCGCAGAGCGGGAGCCGACCGGGGCAGTGGGCACGTGCCCATGGAGTGGTCACGGGTCGGCGCAGTGGGCGCACCTCGGCCGATCGGGCACCCACCGGCCGAGCGGGCACACGTCTGCGGACCCGAGCGCACGTCGCTCCATCGGGCACCCACCGGCGCAGCGGGCAGCCGCCGGTGGGTCGCGCCACCGCGTAGCGTGCACCCAGCGGCCGACCGGGCGCCGGTGGCGGCGCACGTCGCGACGTGAACACCCGTTCGCAATAGCCGCCTGCGGATCCCCGGCACCTGCTAGACTGCGGTCCGATGGACCTCACACCCCGCGTCGTCGGACCGGCCGCGCTCGCCGTGGAAGAGGCCGTCGTCGAGACGAGCCTGCGGCCGCGTCATCTCGACGAGTACGTGGGGCAGGAACAGGTCAAACGGAACCTCGGGACGCTGCTGGAGGCCGCGCGCCGACGCGGCGAGGCCGCGGACCACATCCTCCTGTACGGCCCGCCCGGCCTGGGCAAGACAACGCTGGCGAACATCATCGCCCGCGAGCTTGGCGTCAACATCCACACCACCAGCGGGCCGGCCGTCGAGCGCGCGGGCGACCTGGCGGCGATCCTGACCAACCTGGAGGAGCGCGACGTCCTCTTCATCGACGAGATCCATCGGCTGAACCACGCGGTCGAGGAGATCCTCTATCCGGCGATGGAGGACTTCGTGATCGACGTGATGATCGGCCGGGGACCGAGCGCTCGCAGCCTGCGCCTCTCGCTCAAGCCGTTCACCGTGGTCGCGGCGACCACGCGCGCGGGGCGTGTCGGTGGGCCGCTGAGGGATCGCTTCGGCGCCATCTACCGGCTCGAGTACTACGATGCGGCCGACCTCTCGGCGATCGTGCGGCGCTCGGCCTCCATCCTTGGCGTCGAGATCGACGACGACGCCGTCGCCATCCTGGCCCGGCGCGGTCGCGGGACGCCACGCGTCGTGAACCGGCTCCTCAAGCGGGTCCGGGACCATGCCGAGGTCCACGGGGAATCGCGGATCACCGCGCTCCAGGCGGATGCCGCCATGCGCGAGCTCGAGATCGACGACGAGGGCCTGGACACCACCGACCGGCGGCTGCTCCTCGCGATCGTGCAGAAGTTCGCGTCCGGGCCGGTCGGCGGGGCGGCCCTCGCGGCCGTCATCGGCGAAGAGGTCGAGACGGTCGAGGACGTCTACGAGCCGTACCTGCTCCAGCTCGGGTTCCTGGATCGCACGCCCCAGGGCCGCGTGGCCACCGAGCGCGCCCGCGATCATCTGCGTCGGCTGGGGTTCGAGGTGCCGGCGCCCCGCCGCCTCGAGCGCGTGGACGCCGGGCTCTGGGACGGGCTGACGAGCGAGGGCAGCCGGGACGCGCTCGAGGACCCCGCGGGTCCGGCAGGCCAGGGGCCCTCCACGTGATGCAGCAGCGCGAGCAGGTCCGCGGCTCCGCGCCGGATGACGTCGCGACGCAGGACCGGGGCCTGGCGCTCGCCATCCACGGCCTGACCAAGTCGTACGGGGCCACGCAGGCGCTCCGGGGGCTCGACCTCGCGGTGCCGGTCGGAGTCGTGTACGGCTTCCTCGGGCCCAACGGCGCGGGCAAGACCACGACCATCCGCT
>JAKAHX010000350.1 GCA_021814735.1 Chloroflexota bacterium
GGGCGCGTCGTCGGGCGGTTCGGGGCCATCGGAGCCTGGGTGGCACGCCACCCGTGGCCGGTGGTGGCGACCTGGGCGGCGCTCATCCTGCTGGCCGCCCCGCTGGCACCGCGCGCCCCGGGCGTTTTGAGCGCGGGCGGGTTCACCAGCAGCCAGCTCGAATCCTCGCGCGCGGAGCAGCTGCTGGAGCGCAAGCTGGGCCTGCCGCCCTCGGTGCTCGTGATCGTGATCCAGTCGGAGAACGGCTCACGCGCCGGGGATCCGACGTTCGATCTCGCCGCCGCGCGGGCGGTGGCCAACGTGCCGCATGCCGCCCACGTGACGGGCCTGCTGCCGTACACGCTGGACGCGCACCAGGTCAGCGCGGACCGGTCGGTCGTCTACGACGTCGTCTCGCTCGACCTCCAGGGGGACCAGTCGCCCCAGGCACTGGCGCCCGTGCAGGCCGCCCTCGTCCCACAGCCCGGGATCCGCACCTATCTCGCTGGCGGGCCGGCGTTCTACGGCGACATCCAGACCGTCTCGGAGTCCGACCTGCGGCGCAGCGAGATCGTCTCCCTGCCCCTGGCCGCGCTCGCCCTGCTCATCGTCTTCGGCAGTGCCGTCTCCGCCGCCGTGCCCCTGGTGGTGGGCGGCACCGCCGTGGCGCTCTCGCTGGCGATCATCTTCGTCCTGGCCAGCCTGACCCCCATGAGCATCTTCGTGCTCAACCTGACTACCCTGCTCGGGCTCGGGCTCGGCGTGGACTACTCGCTGCTGATGACCAGCCGGTTCCGCGAGGAGCTCGCCCTGCGGGGAGGCGGACGTCGGCCGGACGGGTCGGTCGACCGGTCGGCCGTGGAATCGGCGGTGGCGGTCACGGTCGCGTCGGCCGGACGGGCCGTCTTCTTCAGCGGCCTGACGGTGCTGCTCGGACTGAGCGGGCTGCTCCTCTTCGAGTTCATGATCCTCCGCTCGGTGGGAGCCGCCGGGGCCATCGTGGTGGGGCTCGACGTGGCCGCGGCCCTGACCCTGCTGCCGGCGCTGCTGACGATCGCGGGACCCCGCATCGACGCGCTGGCGGTGCGGCATCTCCGGCACGCCGACCCGGAAGCCCCGGAGGGTGGCTGGGGCCGCCTCGCGCGCTGGGTGATGGCGCGGCCCGTGCGCGTCTTCGTCCCGACCCTGGCGATCCTCGTGCTGGTCGGCCTGCCCTTCCTGCACGCGCGGTTCAACGCTCCTGACGCGAGCATCCTCCCGCCCACCGTGCCCTCCCGGCAGGCGTACGACCTGCTGGTCCGCGAGTTCGGGCCCGGCGAGTTCGACCCGCTCCTGCTTGCGATCCACACCACGGGCCCCGTGACCACGCCGGCCAACATCGGCGCGCTGTACGACTGGTCCCGCCGGCTCGCCGCGGACCCGAGCGTGGTGCGAGTGGAGGGGATCGTCAACCTTGATCCACGGCTGACGAAGGCGCAGTACCAGCTCCTCTACGCCGCGCCCGGGGGTCCGCCCGACCGGTTCGTGGCCAGCCAGCTCCAGGCGACGACGCGCGGCAACCTGACCACGTTCTCGGTCTACACGCCCTACGACCCCAACCGCGCCGCGTTCCGCACGCTCGTGGACGAGCTGCGCAACCCGACCTCGCCGCTCGCGCCGCCGCCGGGGATCACGGTCCAGGTGGCGGGAGGAGCGGCCGACGTGACCGACGTCGTGAACGCCGTGGCCGCCGAGTTCCCGCGCACCGCTCTCTTCATCATGCTCACCACCTACCTCGTGCTCTTCCTGCTGCTGCGCTCCGCGGTGCTGCCGCTCAAGGCGCTGGTGATGAACACGCTCTCGATCGTGGCGAGCTTCGGCGCCCTAGTCTGGATCTTCCAGGACGGCAACCTGTCGAGGCCGCTCGGGTTCGCCCCGCTCGGGTTCGTGGAGACCACGCAGCCCGTCATCCTCTTCTGTGTCCTGTTCGGGCTCTCCATGGACTACGAGGTCTTCCTGCTCAGCCGCATGAAGGAGGTCTACGACCGGACGGGCGACAACCGCGAGGCCGTGGCACGCGGCCTCGAGCGTTCGGGGCGGATCGTGACCAGCGCGGCGCTGATCGTGGTGGTCGTCGCCGGATCGTTCGCCTTCGCCGACATCGTGCTCATCAAGGCGCTCGGGCTCGGGGTGGCGATCGCGGTGGCGCTCGATGCGACGGTCGTCCGCGCGCTGCTGGTCCCGGCCACCATGCGCCTGCTGGGCGACTGGAACTGGTGGATGCCGCGCCGGCTGGCGCGCTGGGTCGAGTCGCGGCTGCCGTTGATCGAGAGCACCACGATCGTCCAGGTGGTTGCCCTGATGGCCGTGGCCGCGCTGCTGCTGGCGGCGTGCTCGCCGCAGGGGCGCCTGCTCGGCATCGATCCGACCCCCGTGCCGAGCGTGGCGGTCGCCGCGCCGACACCCACGCCGGCCCCGGACCCGCGACCGATCGTTTTCCCGCGCGACGAGGCCCCGCACAACCGGCTGACCGAGTGGTGGTACTACACCGGGCACCTGCAGGCAGCGTCCGGGCAGCGGTTCGGGTTCGAGTTCGTGATCTTCCGCGCCGAGCGGGGCAGTTTCCCGGTCACCTGGGCGGCCCACCTGGCGCTCACCGACGAGTCGGGCCGGCGGTTCGTGTACGACCAGCGCTCCGAGATCGGGCCCCAGGTGGACCTCGCGGCCGCCAGTGCGCCTGGGGTCGTGCCCGCTGCGGGCAGTCCGGCCGCTGCGGGCGGTCCGGCCGCCAGTGCCAGTGCCGGAGGCCCCGGAGGCACGGGCGCCGCCGGCACGCCGCC
>JAKAHX010000021.1 GCA_021814735.1 Chloroflexota bacterium
GTGCCAGCGCCTCCCGGATCCGCGCGACGCGAATGATGTCGACGCCCAGCTCGGTCGTCCCCGGGCCGGCGGCCCCGGCGGCGGGCGGCGCAGGCGGGTTCGACGCGGTCCCGTCCACCATCCTGCGCTCCTACTCCACCGTCACCGACTTCGCCAGGTTGCGAGGCTGGTCCACGTCGGTGCCCCTGGCCACCGCCATATGGTAGGCGAACAGCTGGAGGGGAATGACGGCCAGGATGGGGCTCAGCGCCTCGAGCGTGTCCGGCACCGGGAAGACGTCGTCGGCGTAGCGGTCTGCCTCGTCGTCCCCCTCGGTCACCACCGCGATCACGCGCGCGTCACGCGCGCGGCCCTCCATGACGTTGCTGACCAGCTTCTCGTGCACCGACGAGCGGGTGGCCACCGCCACCAGCGGCACCTCCGCGTCCAGGAGCGAGATGGGGCCGTGCTTCAGCTCGCCGGCGGCGTAGCCCTCGGCGTGGGTGTAGCTGACTTCCTTCAGCTTCAGGGCGCCCTCCAGGGCCGCGGGGTAGCTCGCACCACGCCCGACGAACATGAAGCCGTGGCTGTTGACGTACCGCCGGGCCGCCGCGCGGACCCGGTCGTCCAGCTCCAGCGTGCGACGGGCCTGGTCCGGCAGCGCGCGGAGGGCCACGGCCAGCCGCCGTTCCTCGGCGGGATCGAGCCGTCCCCGTGCCCGTGCCAGCGCGGCTGCCAGGATGACCAGCACGGTGACCTGCGCCACGAACGTCTTCGTCGCCGCCACGGCGATCTCGGGGCCCGCCTGCAGGAAGCAGACCGCGTCCGCCTCGCGCGTCAGGGCGGACCCGACCGTGTTGGTGACGGCCACCACGGCGCAGCCGCGTTCCCGGGCGAGCCGCGTGGCGGCCAGCGTGTCGGCCGTCTCGCCCGACTGGCTCACCGCCACCACCAGGGTGTGCTCGTCGAGCGGTGGGGGCGCGTAGCGGAACTCCGAGCCCACCGTGACGCGGGCAGGGATCCCGGCCCATGCCTCCACCAGGTGCGCCCCGACCATGCTCGCGTAGGCCGCGGTGCCGCAGGCGACGAACTCGACCCGTGACGCCTGCACCAGGCGCTCGGCCAGCGGGGCCACCTCGTCGAGCACGACCGACTCGCCGATCACCCGCCCGGTGATGGCGGCGCGGATCGTCTCGGGCTGCTCGTGCATCTCCTTCAGCATGAAGTGGGGGTACCCGCCCTTCTCGGCCGCCTCCACCGTCCAGTCGACGACGTGTACCTCGCGTTTCCTCGGCGCCCCGTCGAGCCCCGTGATCCGCACCGTGCCGGCGTCCAGGTCCGCCACGTCGCCCTCCTCGAGGAAGACGACGCGGTTGGTGTGCGCGAGCACCGCCGCCGCGTCAGAGGCCACGAAGTTCTCGCCGTCGCCGATTCCGACGATCAGCGGCACGTTCATGCGGGCCCCCACGAGGCGCCCGGGCTCGCGACGGTCGAGGACGACCAGGGCGTACGCGCCGGAGACCCGCCGCAGCGCGGCGCGGACCGCGTCCCCGATGTCACCCGCGTAGGCCTCCTCCACCAGGTGCGCCAGCGCCTCCGTGTCGGTCTCCGAGGTGAGCCGGTGGCCGCGTGCCTCCAGGCCGTCCCGCAGCTCGCGGAAGTTCTCGATGATCCCGTTGTGGACGACCACGATGTCGCCGGTGCAGTCGGCGTGGGGATGGGCATTCAGGTCGTTCGGACGGCCGTGGGTGGCCCACCGCGTGTGGGCGAGCCCGACAGCTGCCGAGGGCAGGCTGTCGCCCATCGCCGTGCGCAGGTTCGCCAGCTTGCCGGCCTTCTTCTCCACGAAGACCGACCCATCCGAGCGGACGAGCGCGATGCCGGCCGAGTCGTAGCCGCGGTACTCCAGGCGCGCCAGGCCCTCGAGCAGGATCGGCGCCGCCTCGCGGGGGCCGATGTAGCCGACGATCCCACACATCCGACTGCCCTCCCGTCCCCGCGTCAGGCGGGCTGGTTGAGACGCTCCTCGGCCAGCACCGCGAGCTGGTCGGCCAGGGTCGAGACGTGGCCCTCGTACTCGCCCTCGACCATGATGCGCAGCACCGGTTCGGTGCCGGACGGCCGGACCAGGACGCGCCCGCCCTCGGACAGCTCCGCTTCCGCCGCCCGGATCGCGGCCACCAGCACCGGGTCGGCATCCCACTGGTCCTTGTGCCGCACCCGCACACTGCGTTGCTGCTGAGGGTACAGCGGGATCGCGTCGGCCAGGTCAGAGAGCGATCGGCCCCGTCGCGCCAGGATCCCGAGCACCTCCAGTGCCGTGACGATCCCGTCGCCCGCGTGGGTGTGCTCGGCCACGATCACGTGGCCGCTCTTCTCACCACCCAGGCCCGCGCCGGAGACGAGCATGGCGTCGAGGATGTACTTGTCGCCCACCGGCGTGCGGACGATCCGCCCGCCGGCCCGCTGGACCGCCGTCTCCAGGCCGCCGTTGGAGAGGACGCTGACCACGACGGTGCCGCTGGCGAGGGCGCCACGCTCCATCCGGTCCAGGGCGATCAGGCCGATCAGGCGATCCCCGTCCACCACCCGTCCCCGCTCGTCCACCGCGACGCAGCGATCCGCGTCACCGTCCAGCGCGAACCCGACGTCCGCACCGGTCTCGGCCACCCGGGCCGCCAGCGACTCCGGGTGCGTGGCGCCGCAGTCCTGGTTGATGTTCACGCCGTCGGGGTCGTCGTGGATCGCGCCCACGCTCGCCCCGCTCGCCGCGAGAATGCGCTCGGCCACCGGGCAACCGGACCCGTTGGCACAGTCCACGACCACGCGCAGGTCGTTGCGGCTGCGCTGCGCGAGGCCGACCCGGTGGGCCACGTAGCGCTCCAGCAGGTCTCGGGCGTCCACTTCGCGGCCGATCCCGGCGTTGGTCGGCCCCGTGAGCTCGTCGGCGCGCCAGATCAACGTGTCGAGCTCGTCCTCCAGCGCGTCGTCGAGCTTGATCCCTCGATGGTCCAGGACCTTGAGCCCGTTGTCGTCCGCCGGGTTGTGCGACGCCGACACCACGATCCCGGCCGCGAAGTTGCCGGTGCCGGCCAGGTGGGCCAGCGCCGGCGTCGGCAGCACCCCGGCCCGATGCACGTCCACGCCCATCGAGGTCGCCCCCGCCACGATCGCCGAGGCGAGCATGTCGCCGGAGCGCCGCGTGTCCTGCCCCAGGACGATGGGAGCCCGTCCGCTGGCGAGCAGGTGCGCAGTCGCTCGACCCAGCGCATAGGCGAGGGTCGGCTTCAGGTCCACGTTCGCGACGCCGCGAATCCCGTCGGTACCGAAGAGGCGGGCCATGCTCAGACCCCCGGGCTGCTGGACGGAGATGGACTCGGGCTGCTCGTCGGCGCGGTCACGGTCACCTGGACCTGTTCGGGGCTCACGCTCACCAGGGTGGTCCCCGTGGGGGGCGTGAACCTGGCCGGCAGCGTGAACGTCCCGGAATCGAGCCCGGCCACGTTCACGGTGACGTACAGCGTCGATGGGTCGATGGCGCCGAGCGCCGCGCTCGGACCGCCGACGGTGACGAGGACGTCGGGGACGGCGAGCGTGTACGTCCGGTCCGGGCTCGCACCGGTCAGCACCACCCCGGCCCCGAAGCTGCGTGAGCCGGTCTCCACCTGGACGCGCACGCGGACCGTGACCTTGGAGGGCCCGAGGATCGTCACCCCCGGGGGCGCCTGGAGTGCGACCGAGGTGAGCAGGTCGGAGTTGCGGCCGGCCACGCTGATCGGCGCGGTATCGACGCTGGTGAGCGCGTTGACCGCGCTGCCCGGCCCACTGACCGTGGCCGTGAGCGGCGTCACGGTCACGGCCCGCACCGAGTAGCCGTCGGCCAGCTGGCCGGTGACGTCGGGCACGATGGGGACCGTGCGGTTCACCTGCTGCTCGCTGACCGGGATGGTCACGTGGGCCGACGACGGCGAGATGTCCACCGGCGAGACGACGTCGCCCTTGGCGTCGATGGCGACCAGGTCGACGTTGGTGTCCACGTTGGCGCCGTTGGGATCGATGGCCACGCGCGCCTCTGCGGCGGTGACCTGGGACACCAGCGAGCTGGCGCCGCGCACCGTCACGGTCGTGGGGCTCACGGTGGGGGTCCCGGCGGTGAGGCCGGCGGGCACGGTGCCACGATCGACCTGCACGGGCACCTGCGCGCTGATCACCGGGTCGAGGCGCGCGACCACCGTGGCGGGTTCCCAGCCCACCACCTGGATCCGCTGGTCGCGCGCCACGACGGTGACCGGCACGCTCACCGGTGCGCCGCCCGGCTGCGAGGCCACGCCCGCGAGGTTGGCGGTGGCCACGAAGGAGGAACTGGTCACCTGGGCCGCCACGTCGAGTGGCGCGATGTACTGGATCGAGGTCACCGCCCCGAGGCTGGAGAGGAGGAAGGTGCCCGGCGGCTGGTCGATGCCGTCGATGGGCACCGGTCCGTTCCACGTCCTGGCGTTCTGCGAGATCACCAGGCCCAGGTAGAGGACCACGGCAAGCGCGATGGCCCCGAGCCGCAGGGGCCAGTTGCGCACGAGGACGTGCAGCAGGCGGCGGGCGGTCACGGACGCTCGACCCGCCCCGCTGCGGCCCCCGCGGCACCCGGCGTGCTTCCACCGCGACCGGTGCTCCGCGTGGACAGTCCGCGCGACCAGCCATGCGAGGGGCGGCGCAGGCGGGGCCAGTGGTCGCCCTCGCGCTCCTCGTCGCCCGCGCGCAGTGACGCGTCCAGGTGCAGCAGCGTCACGAGCGCGACCCGGAGCTGCTCCTCGTCGAGGTTGCGCACGATGCGTCCGCGTTCCACGAGGCTGATGGCCCCGGTCTCCTCGCTGACCACCACCACGAGCGCGTCGGTCTCCTGGGTGATCCCGAACGCAGCGCGATGGCGGGTCCCGTACCGCTCGGAGCCGGGCGCCACCTCGGCCAGCGGCAGGACGGCACCCGCCGAGAGGATCCGCCCGCCGCGCACGATCACGGCGCCGTCGTGCAGCGGTGAGCGGGGCATGAAGATGGTGCGCAGCAGCTCCGCGGTCAGGTCCGCGTGCATCATGACGCCGCCCTCGGCGAAGTCCTCGAGACCGGTCTCCCGCTCCAGGACGATGAGCGCGCCGTGCCGGTCCCTGGCGAAGCCGGCCGCCGCCCGCGAGATCTCGCCGGCGATCTGCTCGAGCGCGCCCTGCTGCCCCGGGGCCAGCATCCATCCCAGCGAGCCGACGTGTCCGAGCCGTTCCAGGGCCCGGCGCAGCTCCGGCTGGAAGACGACGACGAGCGCGAAGAGCCCGACCACCGCGCCCGCCTGGAGGATCTGGGAGAGGAGTTGCAGGCCCAGCAGCTGGGCCAGCACGTACACCCCGTACAGCACGGTCACGCCGATCACGAGCCGCACTGCCCGGGTGTCCCGGATCAGGCTGAAGAGCCAGTAGATGAGCAGCGCCGTCAGCCCGATGTCGAGGAAGGTCGTCGGCTTCGGCTGGACCCCCGAGAGCAGGTCGAGGATGGAAGACATTGGGACCTAGTGTAGCAGCGGCCCTCCGCGGCCCAACCGGAGCGGCCAGTCGCCGCGCTTGCACCGGGCATGGGATGCGCCCCGGCGGCGACGCCTCAGCGCATCGCCTGGCGCGCCGCGGCCGCCCGGGCCAGGCTCGCCTCGTCGCCGTCCAGCGCGAGGAGTCGCTCGAGCAATCCGATGGTGGCCTCGGCGCGGTCGCGGCGGCCGCTCGCGGCGTGGACCCGGGCGATGGCGAGGTGCACGTCCACGTCGCCCGGCGCGACCGCGAGCGCCAGAAGACACTCCTCGAACGCCGGGGCGACGGCATCGATGGCGAGATACGCGTCGGCCGCCCGGACGTGCAGCCGCGCTGCTTCGGCCGGGTCACCGGATGCCGACCGTCGTTCCGCGGCCACCGACAGCTCCTCGGCAGCGGCCACGTCCCGGAACGACGAAGCCGCGGTGTCACGAGGGCCGGATCCGGTGCCGACGACATCCCCGGCCGGCCGGTCATTCGCCCCGGACGTGGCCTCCCCGGGCGTGGCCTCCGCGGGCGCGGCCTCCGCGGGCGCGGCCTCCGCCAGCTCGGGCGCGCTCTTCGCCAGCTCGGGCGCGCTCTCCGCTAGCGCGGGCGCGGCAGGGAGCCCGGGCCCGGTGCCGGTCGGCGCCCCCGGCTCGGCGGGGTTCCCGGTCTCGGCCGGCTCCCCGGGCGCCTCCGCCAGCGCTGCCGGCTCGGGCCCGGTCGACGTCACAGGCTCGGTCGGCGCCGCTTCCGCCGCCTCGGGCGCCTCGCCCACCATCGCCCCCGGCGCGGGCGCCTCGTCCGCCTCGGCCCGCGCCTCGCCGGTCCCGGCGGTGACGTCCGCGGCACCCACGGTCCCCTCCGCCGGCGTCGCCCCGGCGTCCGGCACCGGGTGGGCCCCGGGAGGAGCAACGGAGACGAGCCGCGTGGCGGGCGGCGGCGCGGCCACGATCGACGCCAGCGCCGCCGCGGGGGTCACCAGCGGGAGCGTCCCTCCGGAGGCGAGCCATGCTCGTTCCAGGTCCTCGACGCGCCGGACGCGTTCCGGGCTGGCGTCAAGGTCGCGCGCCCGCATGGCGGCCGCCAGGGCCGCATCGGGACGGTCACCATCCACCAGGAGGGCCACAAGCCGATCGAGGCTCGCGGCAGCGGCAGCCCGGTCTCCGCTCGCCTCGTGGATCCGGGACTCGAGCTCGACGGTCGCGGCGTCCCCGGGCGCGCGAGCCAGGGCCGTTTGGCACGCGGCGAGCGCATCCGCCGTGCGCCCCAGCCGCAGGAGTACCTCGGCGATGCCCAGGTGCGGGAGCGGCCGATCGGGCGCGATCGCGGCCGCGACACGGTACTGCGCCAGCGCGTCGTCCAGCCGGCCGCGCAGGGCGGCCACGTGGCCGGCCCTCAGCGCCTCCTTGTACCGCTCGAAGATCGGGTCCGCCATGGGTGCAGCGTGGCACAGCAGGCGGCAGGTTGCACGGCGGACCTGCGCGGGTTCCGTCGCGCGGGGCGGGCAGCGTGCAGGGTGGGGCAGGCCGTGCCCCGCCCGGTCAGCGCTTCGTGTACTGCGGCGCCTTGCGGGCGCGCTTCAGGCCGTACTTCTTGCGCTCCTTCATCCGCGGGTCGCGAGTGAGCAGGCCAGCCTGGCGCAGGGGGAGACGGGTCGCCTCGGGGTCCGACTGCAGCAGCGCGCGGGCGATGCCGTGGCGGATGGCCCCGGCCTGTCCCTGGTAGCCCCCGCCCTCCACCTTGACCATCGCGTTGTACCGGCCCTCGGTGCCGGTGACGCGGAAGGGCATGAGGATCTCGGACTGGTTGATCGCGTTGCCGAAGTGCTCGTCGAGGCTCCGGCCGTTCACGACGATCTCACCCTCGCCGGGGATGAGCCGGACACGGGCGACGCTGGTCTTCCGACGACCGGTCCCGTAGAAGAAGGCGGCGTTGCTGGTCATGCTGTCCTGGTCTCCGTTCAGGCGAGCGGCTCGGGTCGCTGCGCCTGGTGCGGGTGCTCTGCCCCCGCGTACACCTTGAGCTTGCGGAGTTGCTGCGCGCCCAGGCGATTGCGCGGCAGCATCCCCTTCACGGCGCGCCGGATCACTTCCTCTGGCCGCCGCTGGAGCAGCTCGCCGAGCGTCTCCTGGCGGAGCCCATGCGGATAGCCGCTGTGGCGCGTGTAGACCTTCGTCTCGCGCTTGTCGCGGGTCACCGCGACTCGCGCCGCGTTCACCACGATCACGTGGTCCCCGCTGTCGAGGTGCGTGGCGAACGTCGGCTTGTGCTTGCCCTCGAGGACGCGCGCCACGCGCGACGCCAGGCGGCCGAGCGTCTGGTCGGTTGCGTCGACCACGAACCAGTGGCGCTCGATCTCCTTCTCGCTAGGCGTATACGTCTTCGTCGTCATCCTTCTCCGTCCGTCGAGCCGGCCCGTCGTACACGACGCGCCGGAGGCACAGCCCCTGTGGCGGCGCCACCGCCCCGTGGAAGGCGCGGCCGCCGGACCCCAGGGCCCCGGCGATCTCGCTCCCGGCGATCTCCCCGCGTCCCACGCGGAGAAGCGCCGCCACGATGCTTCGCACCATCTGGCGCAGGAACGCGTCCGCGGCGACGTCGATCGTCACCTGGTGCCCGGTCCTGCGGATCCGGATCCAGTGGATGGTCCGGATCGGTTGTCGATCCGCCGCGCCGAAGGCCGAGAAATCGTGCCGGCCCACCAGGGCCGACGCGGCCTCGGACATCGCCGCGACGTCCAGCGGGGCCCGCACCCCGAGCGCAAAGCGCTCGCGAAGCGGGCTGCGCGGCCCGTTCCAGACGGTGTAGCGGTACTCCCGATACCGCGCCGCGTAGCGAGGATGGAAGCCGGGTGCCGCGCGGCGCACGCCGCGGACCCCGATGTCGGCCGGGAGGATCGCCGCGAGCGCCCGCTCGAGCTCTCCCGCCGGGAGCCGGCCGGGATAGGTGAACGCGATCACCTGACCCGCCGCGTGGACCCCGGCATCTGTCCGGCCGGCCGCCACCACGCGAACCCGGCGTCCGTCGCCGAGCCGCGAGAGGGCTGCCTCCAGCTCTCCCTGGACGGTTCGTCGGCCAGGCTGGACCTGGAACCCGGCGAACGCCGTCCCGTCGTATTCGACCCGTGCCCGATACCGCACGGTGCCGCCCTCTCGGGCGGACCTCGGACCGGCCTCGCGGCCGGTCTGCCTCATCGGCGCCTCAGACGAGCTCGATCTGGACGATGGGCGCCGCATCGCCGGCCCGCTGGCCGAGCCGGACGATGCGCGTGAAGCCCGAGGTCCGGTCGGCGTACTTCGGCGCGATCTCGTTGAAGAGCTTGTCGATCACCAGCGGCTCGTCCGGGAGCTGCGCGATCACGCGACGCCGCGCGTCGAGCGAGCCCTCGCGAGCCAGCGAGATCACGCGGTCGACCTGGCCGCGGATCTCCTTTGCCTTCGCCTCCGTGGTCTGCACCTGCTCGTAACGGAGCACGGACACCACGAGGTTGCGATAGAGCGCCAGCCGCGGCCCCTGCTTGCGGCCGAGCTTGCGACCGTCGATGCGGTGTGCCACGGGTCAGGCCTCCGTGTCGGACGGCGCGAGCTCCTCGCCGTCGTCGGTCTCGAGTTCGTCGAGGGACTCCTCGTCGTCGGGCAGCTCGTCGTCTCCGCCGCTCGCCTCGCCGTCCCCGGGCAGCGTGAAGCCGCGCATGCGGAGCCGCTCCTTCATCTCGTCGAGCGACTTCTTGCCGAAGTTGCGCATGCGGAGGAGATCGTCGTCGGAAAGCTGCAGGAGCTGGGCCACCTTGACGATGTTGTTCCGCTTCAGCGAGTTGTAGGCCCGCATCGGCAGGTCGAGCTCCTCGATGGGCATCTCCAGCATGTTGGCCGGCAGGAGCGGGCCGGGCGTCCCGGCGGCGGTGCCGGTCCCGACCTGCTTGCCGGTGGAGGTGAACAGGCTGAAGTGGCGCACCAGGATGTCCGCGGCGCGGGAGAGCGCTTCTTCCGGCGAGATGGATCCGTCCGTCTCGATCTCGATGGTGAGCTTGTCGTAGTTGGTGACCTGGCCCACCCGAACGGGATCCACCGTGTAGTTGACCTTCCGCACGGGCGAGAAGATCGCGTCCACCGGGATCACGCCGATCGGCAGGGGCTCGGTGCGCTCCGCGCCCAGGTACCCGATCCCGCTCTCGACGGTGAGGTCCATCTCGACGGTCACGTCGCCGGAGTCGAGCGTCATGAGGTGGAGTTCCGGGTTGATGATCTCCACCTCCGCGGACGGCGCGATGTCCGCCGCGGTGACCTCGCCGGCCCCGGACTTCACCAGCTTGAGCTGGACAGGGTGGTCGGTCGCGTACGACTTGAGCCGCAGCTTCTTGACGTTGAGGACGATCTGGGTGACGTCCTCCTTGACGCCGGGGATCGTGCTGAACTCGTGGTAGACGTCGCGGATCTGGATCGCCGTGACCGCGGCGCCCTCCAGCGAGGAGAGGAGCACGCGGCGCAGCGCGTTGCCCAGGGTCACGCCGTAGCCGGCCGGCAGCGGCCCCGCCTCGAACTTGGCGTACGACGACCCCAGCTGCTCGATCGACTCGATCTGGGGGGTCTCCAGTTGCATCATGGACGGCGACCTACCTCGAGTAGTACTCGACCACGAGCTGCTCGTTGAGCTCGAGCGGCATCTGGTCGCGGCGCGGCAGGGCGGTCACGGTGCCGCTCAGCCGCTCGGGATCCACGGTCACCCACTCCGGCCGGACCGCGGCGCCCATCTGGGCGCGCGCGTTCTTGAACGGGTCCAGCGATCGACTTCCCTCGCGCACCTCCACCCGGTCGCCGGGCCGGACCTGGTACGAGGAGATGTCCGTCGGGACGCCGTTGACGGAAAAGTGCCCGTGATTGACGAGCTGGCGGGCCATCGGCCGGCTGTTGGCGAAGCCCATCCGGTAGACGACGTTGTCGAGCCGCAGCTCGAGCAGTCGCAGCAGGTTCTCGCCGGTCACACCGGGGCGGGAGCGCGCGACTACGAAGTATTCCTTGAACTGGCGCTCCATCACCGAGTAGACCCTGCGGAACTTCTGCTTCTCCCGCAGGTGCGTGCCAAAGTCCGACATCTTGCGACGCCGGATGCCGTGCTGGCCGGGAGGGCTCGGTCGGCGCTCGACGGCGCACTTCTTCGTGTAGCAGCGTGCGCCCTTCAGGAAGAGCTTCGCACCCTCGCGGCGGCAGAGCCGGCAGACGGGATCGTGGTAACGGGCCATCGGATCGCGCTCCTGCTCAGACGCGGCGCCGCTTGGGGGGGCGGCACCCGTTGTGCGGGATGGGGGTCACGTCGGTGATCGCGGTGACCTCCAGCCCGGCAGCCTGGAGCGAGCGGATCGCCTGCTCGCGGCCCGCGCCGGGGCCCTTGACAAAGACCTCGACCTGGCGCATGCCGTGCTCCATGGCGCGCCGCGCCGCGCCGTCGGCGCTCAGCGCGGCGGCATACGGGGTGCTCTTGCGGGAGCCCTTGAACCCCGCCAGGCCTGCACTCCCCCACGCCACCGTCGCGCCCGACGGGTCGGTGATCGTGACGATGGTGTTGTTGAAGGATGCCTGGATGTGCGCGTGCCCCATCGGCACGTTCTTACGTTCGCGCCGTCGGGTCTTCGTGGCGCGCTTGCGATCCGCCATGCGTGGGTCTGCCTGCTCCTGCTACTTCTTGCGGCGGACGCCGACGGTCTTCTTGGGGCCGCGGCGCTGGCGCGCATTGGTCTTGGTCCGCTGGCCGCGTACCGGGAGGTTGCGGCGATGCCGCAGGCCACGGTACGAGCCGATCTCCTGGAGACGCTTGATGTTGAGCGCGACCTCCCGACGGAGATCGCCCTCCACCTTGTAGCGCCGGTCGATGATGTCGCGGAGCCGGTTCACCTGCTCCTCGGTCAGATCCCGCACCCGCGTGTCGGGATTGACGTTCGCCTGGGTCAGGATGGTCTGGCTGGTGGGCAGCCCGATGCCGAAGATGTAGGTGAGGGCCACCTCGACGCGCTTCTCGCGCGGAAGGTCGACGCCGGAGATGCGTGCCATGCTGCTCCTAACCCTGGCGCTGCTTGTGCTTGGGGTTGCTGCAGAGGACCATCACCGTGCCGTGCCGGCGGATGACCTTGCAGCGCTCGCAGCGCGTCTTGACGGACGCTCGGACCTTCACGGTTCCCTTACCTGCCTACTTCAATCGATACGTGATGCGCCCGCGCGAGAGGTCGTACGGCGACAGCTCCACGCGGACCCGGTCGCCCGGGAGGATGCGGATGAAGTTCATCCGCAGCTTGCCGCTGATGTGGGCGAGGACGCGATGCCCGTTCTCGAGCTCGACAGCGAACATCGTGTTGGGCAGCGGCTCGATGACCGTTCCCTCCACCTCGATGGCGTCCTTCTTAGCCACAGGCGACCGTCATACCCCTCGTGAGTCTCATCGGCGCGCACCCCGTCATGAGGACGCGGCACACGAACGGTGAGTGTATCAGACGCCGGCCTCCAACGACAAACGCCCCTCGCGACCGTTCACCGTCAGGATCTCGGGCCCCTCCGGCAGGATCGCTATGGTGTGTTCCCAGTGCGCCGCCAGGCTTCCGTCGGCGGTGACCACGGTCCAGCCATCGGCCCGCACACGGACCTCCGGACCGCCCAACGTGAACATCGGCTCGATGGCCAGGCAGATGCCCGGCTCGAGCCGGCGGCCTCGCCCATTGCCGCGGTAGTTCGGCACGAACGGCTCCTCGTGCATCTCGGAGCCGATGCCGTGCCCGCCGTACTCGCGCAGCACGCCGTAGCCGTGCTCCAGGGCCACCGCCTCCACCGCTGCCGAGATGTCCCCGATCGTGTTGCCGGGCCGGGCGGCCGCGATCCCCGCGAACAGGCTGCGGCGGGTCTCGGCCACCAGCAGGTGCACCTCGTCGGGGGCGTCCCCCACCACGAACGTCCGGGCGGCGTCACCGTGCCAGCCCTCGATGATCGCGCCGGCGTCGATCGACACCACCTGGCCGGACTCGATCCGGCGTCGGCCCGGGATGCCGTGCACCACCTCGTCATCGATGGACACGCAGATGGAGTGCCGGTACGGCCCCCCTGCCCCGGGCACCCCGATGAACGAGGGGATCCCGCCGCTGCGCCGGATCAGCTCCTCGGCGATCCGGTCCAGCTCGAGCGTGGTGATCCCGGGCGCGATGGCATCGCCGACGCGGTCGAGCACGTCGGCCACCAGCCGAC
>JAKAHX010000351.1 GCA_021814735.1 Chloroflexota bacterium
CGGCGGAAGGCAGGCCGTTCGACCGGGCCTCCATGGCGACGCTGCTGGCGCTCGCCGACGACGGGCTGCGCGCACTCTTCGAGGCACAGGCGGACGCCCTGGGCCGGGCCCATCGCTGAGATGCTGTCCCGAGACACCGGTGCGGCCAGGGCCGCATCGCCGACGGGCCAGCCGCGCGGTCCGCTCGCCGGACACGTGCCCGGGGGAGTGCGGCTGCTCGTGGTCGCCACCCGCTCACCGCACAAGCTGGCCGAGCTGCGGCAGTTGCTCCACCTGCCTGCCACCCGCCTGGTCTCGCTCGACGACGTGGGGGTCACCGAGGAGGCGCCCGAGGACGGCGACACGTTCGACGCGAACGCGCTGTTCAAGGCGCGCTTCTACGCGGAGCGGAGCGGGCTGCCCACGCTCGCGGACGATTCCGGCCTGGAGGTCGACGCGCTGGGCGGGGCTCCCGGCGTGCGCACCCGCCGCTACGCCGGCGAGCAGGCGACGGACGAGGAGAACAACGCCAGGCTGCTCGAGGCGCTGCGCGGCCTGCCGCCGGATCGCCGCGCGGCGCGGTACCGGTGCGTGCTCGCGCTGGTGGAGCCGGATCCCGCCGGACACGGCACACGGCTCCCGGCGCGGGGGATCGTCCGGCGCGGAACCTTCGAGGGCCGCATCGCGACCGAGCCCCGGGGCACGGGCGGGTTCGGATACGACCCCATCTTCGAGCCCGCGTGGGAAGCGCCCGGCGGGCGCACGGTGGGGCTGTACTCGGCCGAGGAGAAGAATCGCGTCTCGCACCGGGCCGCGGCCGCGCGCGCCATGCGTCGCGTCCTCCGGGCCCGCGGGTACTGACCGTGCCGGATCTCATCCTGGTGGTGGTGGCGTCCTTCCTGGCCGCCACCCTGGCGGCGGTGGCCGGCTTCGGGGGCGCGGCCGTGCTGCTCCCGGTCCTCGTCGCGGCGTTCGGCGTACGCGACGCGATCCCGATCCTGACGGTGGCCCAGCTGATCGGCAACGGCAGCCGCGTCTGGTTCAATCGGCGCGAACTCGACCTGCACGTGGTCGGCTGGTTCGCGCTGGGCGCCGTCCCGTTCGCCTTCGTGGGCGGGCTCCTCTTCGCGGCCGCCCCGCTGTCGCCGCTGACCCGCCTCCTGGGCGCCTTCCTGCTGCTCACGGTGGCCTGGCGCCACCTCCGCCCGGGGCCGCCGCGGCGCCCGCCGCTGCGCAGCTTCACGCTGATCGGGGCGATCTTCAGCTTCCTCTCGGCGCTGCTCGGGAGCGTCGGTCCCCTCATGGCGCCCTTCTTCCTGGCCTACGGCCTGGTGAAGGGGGCGTACATCGGCACCGAGGCGCTCTCGACGGTGGTGATGCACGTGACCAAGCTCGTCGCCTACGGCCAGGCGTCGGTGCTCACGCTGCGGTCGCTGGCGATCGGGATCGCCCTCGGGCCCCTCATGATCGCGGGCTCGGCGCTGGGCAAGCGGATCGTGGATCGCCTTCCGGAGCACGTGTTCGTCTGGATCATCGAGGCCGTGCTCGTCGTGGCGGGCGTCTCGTTCCTCGTGGGCGGGTAGCTCGGGGCGTGGCAGCGGTGGCGGGGCGACAGCTGCGCTGGACCTCGGGCCGCGCCGCGGTACGCTAGGCTTCGCAGCGCGGCTCGAGGGGCGCGCGTCTCTCGAGCGCACGACACGTTCGGGGTGTGGCGCAACGGTAGCGCACGTGCTTTGGGAGCACGAGGTTGCGGGTTCGAGTCCCGCCGCCCCGACCACGTCCGGCGGCAGCGGTTGTCCGGCCCCGTGATGCCCAGGCGAAGGTGAGCGGCCGCCCGGGTTCGCCCCGCGCCCGAGCGCCATGCCGGCCCTACGGGTACAGGCCGCGCACCTGCGTCGCCCGGGCCACGCGCTCGACCGCGATCGCGTGGGCGGCGAGCCGGGGATCGATGCCGTCGTGCTCGGCCCGCTCCCAGACCTCCGAGGCGGCTGCCGTCATCATCCGCCCGAGGCGGGCGTTGACCTCTTCCGCGCTCCAGGGGAGCGCCTCGCGGTTCTGGACCCACTCGAAGTAGCTGACCGCCACCCCGCCGGCGTTGCACAGGATGTCGGGGATCACGATCACGCCGTGCTGCTGCAGGATCGGGTCGGCGTCCGGGGTGGTCGGCCCGTTGGCCCCCTCGGCCAGGATCCGCGCCCGGACGCGTCCCGCGTTGTCCGCCGTCACCTGTCCCTCGAGCGCGGCGAGCACCAGGATGTCGCAGTCCAGGGCGAGCAGTTCCTCGTTGGTGATCGGCCAGGTTCCGGGCGCGCCGGCAACCGATCCGGTGGCGAGCAGGTGCTGGCGCAGCAGCACGGGGTCCATGCCATCGGGATTGCGGGCCCCGCCGCGGACGTCGGTGACCGCGACGATCCTCGCGCCCCGTGCGTCGAGCAGTCGCGCGGCGGCCTCTCCGACGTTGCCGAAGCCCTGCACCGCGACGCGCGCGCCCTCGATCGGCAGGCCGACCCGGTCCGCGACGAACTCGATGCTGTCGAGGATCCCCTGCCCGGTCGCGTCCGAGCGCCCGGCCGAGCCCCCGACCGCCAGCGGCTTCCCGGTGACGACTGCCGGCAGCATCATCCCGCGATGCATCGAGAGGGTGTCCATCATCCAGGCCATCACCTGGGCGTTCGTGCCCACGTCCGGGGCCGGGATGTCCACGTCGGGGCCGATGACGCCCTGCAGCTCGGCCGCGAACCGGCGCGTCATCGCCTCCAGTTCGCCGAGGCTCAGGGCGCCCGGGTCGCACGCCACGCCCCCCTTGGC
>JAKAHX010000352.1 GCA_021814735.1 Chloroflexota bacterium
GGCGGTGCACCGACACCCGCGCTACGAGCTCACCCTGCGCATCTGCGCCGACGACCACGCCGACGTGGTCCGGATCGAGGCCCGCCTGGTCGACCGGCGGGATGCGGGCGACCCGGACCGGACGGCGCACCCCCTGCACCTGTACCCCTTGCTGGCCCCGCACCTGGGGTTCAGCGGCGTGCACGATCGCGCCTGGACGGGTGTCTACAAGGGATACCCCATGCTCTTCGCGGCCAACGCGCCGTACGCGCTGGCGCTCGCGTCCGACCCCGCCCCGGTGCGCCAGTCGGTGGGCTACGTGGGTGCCTCCGATGGCTGGCAGGACTTCGCGCGCCACGGCCGCATGACCTGGACGTACGACTCGACCGGCGTGGGCAACGTGGCCGGGATGACCGAGATCGCGCTCGCCGACGGGATCGCGCAGATCGCCCTGGGTTTCGGGGAGCGGCCCGAGGAGGCGGCCCTCCAGGTCACCTCCGCGCTGGCCGGGCACTTCGAGCCGGCCTGGGAGGAGTACGTCGGCAACTGGCGCTCCTTCCTCCACACCTGCGCCCCGCCGCCGGCGGAGCTGGGCGAGGAACTGGCCAGGCTGTACCTCGACTCCGCAGCCGTGCTGCGGACGCACCAGGACCGCACGGCGCCTGGCGCCACGGTGGCAAGCCTCTCCATCCCCTGGGGCAACGCGCGCAACGATCTCGGCGGCTACCACCTGGTCTGGTCGCGCGACCTCGTCGAGTCGGCAGGCGCCCTGGTCGCGCTCGGGGCCCGCGCGTCCGCCAGGCGAACGCTGGCCTACCTGGTCGCGACGCAGGAACCGGACGGTCACTGGGTCCAGAACCAGTGGGTCGACGGCGTGCCGTACTGGCGCGGCGTCCAGCTCGACGAGGCCGCGTACCCCGTCCTGCTCGTCGGCGCACTCCGGCGCTCCGGCGCCGCGCACATGCACGGCCGCGCGGCCGACGAGGCCGCCGCGTTCGCCCATCTCGTCACCGAGACCGCCCTCGACCGGATGATCGCCGCCGCGGCGTCGTTCATCGCGCGCACCGGGCCCGCCACCCAGCAGGACCGCTGGGAGGAGAACGCCGGGCTGACCCCGTCGACGCTGGCGCCCGTGGTCGCCGCGCTGGTGGACGCGGCCGCCTTCCTCCCCGCACCGGCGGCCGCCTACTGCCTCGAGCTGGCCGACGACTGGAACGCCTCGATCGAGGAGTGGACCTACGCGCGCGACACGCCGCTGGCGCGCGCGCACGGCGTGGATGGCTACTACGTCCGCATCGCCTCGCCGGAGGTGCTCGCCGGCGCGCCGATCTCCACGCCGGTGCCTGTCCGGAACCAGCCGGCGGGCCATGACAGGATCCCGGCCGACGAGATGATCGGCACCGACTTCCTCGCCCTTGTCCGGTTCGGGCTGCGGCGCCCGGATGATCCCCGGATCCTCTCCACGCTGGCGCTGGCCGATGCGCTGCTGCGCACCGACACGCCTGGCGGCCCGGTGTGGCACCGCTATACCGGCGATGGCTATGGAGAGCACGCCGACGGGGCGCCCTTCGACGGCACCGGCATCGGGCGCGGCTGGCCGCTGCTGGTCGGCGAGCGCGGCCATTACGAGCTCGAGGCTGGGCGTGACGCGCGACCCTACCTCGAGACGATGCGCCGGCTCGCCTCCGATGGGGGCATGCTGCCGGAACAGACGTGGGACGCGGCCGACGTGCCCGGGCGCGGACTGCACCTCGGCCGTCCGTCGGGTTCCGCGATGCCGCTCGCCTGGGCGCACGCGGAGTACGTCAAGCTGGCCCGCTCGGTGGCGCTCGGCCGCGCCATCGACCGGCCCGAGGCCGCCTGGCGGCGCTACCAGGGCCAGCGCCCCGTAGCGACGCGGGCCACGTGGCGCTTCGCCGCCCCCAGGCCCGCGATGTACGCCGGGCGCACGCTGCGGTTCGAGCTGCTGGCCCCGTGCCGGGTGCACTGGTCCTCGGATGCATGGGCCACCGTCGGGGACATCGATGCCCGGGACACCGGCCTCGGGGTCTGGGTGGCGGACGTGCCCGGTTCCGACCAGCTGCCGCCGGGTGCCGCAATCGACGCGACGTTCTACTGGCCGGACGCGGACCGCTGGGAGGGCCGCGACGTGCGGGTGCGCGTGGAGCCCGACCCGGGGACTTGACACCGGGAACATCGCGATATATCGTGATGGCGCACGACAGGTGCGGCATTCATCACGAGGTGAACACCACATGTTCGACCAGGGACGGGACGGCGGCCGCGGTCGCCGGGGCGGCCAGTGTGCGCCGCGGGGACACCACCGGGATCGCGCCGGGCAGGGCCCCATGGGGGGCCCGGGCGGCCCATGGGAGGGAGGGCCTCACGGCGGTCCGGGAGGCTTCGGACCCCGCGGTGGGCCCGAGGAGTACGGGCCCCGGGGGCTCGGACCGCACGGTGGCGGGCCGGCTGGCACCGGGCCGTGGGGAGCGATCCGTGGGCGTCGGCAGCGCCCGTTCGGCGACCTGTTTCGGGGGCGCGGACCCATGGCACGCCGTGGCGACGTTCGCGCCGCGATCCTGAGCCTGCTGGCGGAACAGCCCATGCACGGGTACCAGGTTATCCAAGAGCTTGAGGCCCGCAGCGGCGGACGGTGGCGCCCGAGTGCCGGGTCCGTCTATCCCACGCTCCAGCAGCTGGAGGACGAGGGCCTGGTGCACGGCGACGACGTCGGCGGTCGGCGGGTCTTCGGCCTGACCGACGCAGGACGCGCCGAGGCGGCGCGCCGCGACGACACGGCGAGAG
>JAKAHX010000353.1 GCA_021814735.1 Chloroflexota bacterium
GCACGTGGACGTAGAGCGCCACGGGCGGACGCGCCGCCCGCTGGACGGCCAGGGGCATCTGCGGACGGGCCGCCGCGCTCAGGCGAGGCGGCGCGGCATGACCGGGGGCAGCGCCTCGGCCACGTCGAGTGCGGCGAACCGGATCACGGCGTGGGCCACGAGTGGGGCCACCACGCCCCCGGTCGCGAGCGCGAGGAGCCCCGTCAGCGCGCCGAGCGCCAGCGCCTCGGTCAGCAGCCCGAGCGTGGCCACGTACCGGCCCAGGCGCGTCTCGAGTCCGTACAGCGCGAGCTGTGCGACGAACGCGATCGCGGTCGGGACGCCCGCCAGCAGCAGCAGTCCGAGCAGCACGCCGCGGAAGGTGAGCTCGTCCACGATCGCCGTCGAGATCGCGTCGAAGGCCAGCCTGGGCGACTGATCCGCGGGCACCAGGCGCGGGGGCCAGGTCGGATCGCGCAGCCGTGCCACGGCGAGCACAGCGCCCACCCCGACCAGGGACCCGATCACCGCCCAGACGATCGTGGACCCCGAGAGGATCGTGTCGGGCGCCAAACCGATGGCGGGTCGCCCGGCCGGGAGGAGCACGGCGACCCCTGCCGTCAGCGCGAGCGCCATCACCGGCCAGGCCGCGCGCGTGAGCAGGGCGCCGATCGAGCCGGCCGCCTCGGGACCGTCGGTGGTCTCCACGTCGTACTCGGCGGAGGAAAAGCGTGGGGCATCGAGGCGCAGCAGGAGGAGCAGGCCGGCCAGCGCAATCGCCATCAGCGTCCGAAGCTCGTCGACCGGCGCCATGGCCCCCTCCCTCCGCCCGAACCCTCAGGACGATTCGTCGGTTCGCAGGATGGCCAGGAACGCCTCCTGCGGGATCTCCACCTGTCCGACCCGCTTCATGCGCTGCTTGCCCTCGCGCTGTTTCTCGAGCAGCTTGCGCTTGCGCGTGATGTCGCCACCGTAGCACTTGGCAAGCACGTTCTTGCGCATGGCGCCGATCGTCTCACGGGCCACCACCGTGCTCCCGACGGCAGCCTGGATGGGAACCTCGAACATCTGCCGCGGGATCAGCTTCTTGAGCCGCTCCGCCAGCATGCGCCCCTGCGCCTGGGCGTCCTCGCGGTGCACGATCATCGAGAGCGCGTCCACCGGCTCGCCGTTCACGAGGATCTCCAGCTTCACCAGGCGCTCTGGCCGGTACCCGATCTCCTCGTAGTCCATGCTGGCGTAGCCCTGGGTGCGGCTCTTGAGCTGATCGTAGAAATCGACGATCACCTCCGCCAGGGGCAGCTCGAACTGCATCAGGACGCGCACCTGGTCCAGGTACTCCATCGAGCGGAAGACGCCTCGGCGCAGCTTGGCCAGCTCCATCAGCGTGCCGATCGTGGTGTTGGGGGTCACGACCTTCACCAGGACCCAGGGCTCCGCGATCTCCTCGATGTCGGACGGCCCGGGCAGCTCCGCCGGGTTGTCCACGCGGACCTGGCCGCGGCCGTGCGTCAGGGTGACCAGGTACTCGACGGACGGCGCCGAGGCGATGAGGTCGAGGCCGAACTCGCGCTCCAGCCGCTCCTGGACGATCTCCATGTGGAGCAGGCCCAGGAAGCCGCAGCGGAAGCCGAACCCGAGGGCCACGGAGCTCTCCGGCTGGAACGTGATCGACGCGTCGTTGAGGTGCAGCTTCTCGAGCGCGTCCCGCAGGAGCGGGTAGTCGGGCCCATTGATGGGGTAGATCCCGGCAAAGACGAGCGGCTTGGCCGACTTGTACCCCGGGAGCGGCTCGCCGGCCGGCCGGACCGCCGACGTCAGCGTGTCCCCCACCTGGCAGTCACGCACGCTCTTCAGCCCGGTCGCGACGTACCCCACCTCCCCGGCCGAGAGCGACTCCACGGGAACCAGCTGGGGCCGGAAGACGCCGAGCTCCAGCAGTTCGCTCTCGGCGCCGGAGGCCATCAGCCGCACCGATTCGTGGGCCCGGAGGGTCCCCTCGGCGAGTCGCACGTAGGCGACCACGCCCTTGTACGCGTCGTAGTGCGAGTCGAAGATCAGGCCGCGGACCGGGGCGTCCGGATCGCCCGAGGGTGGCGGGATGCGCCGGACCACCGCCTCGAGGATCTCGGCCACGCCGGTCCCCTCCTTCGCAGATGCGAGCAGCACTTCCTCGCGGGGGATGGCCAGGACGTTCTCGAGCTCCTCCGTCACGAGGTCCGGCTGCGCGGAAGGCAGGTCGATCTTGTTGATGACCGGGATGATCACCAGGTCGTGCTCGAGCGCGAGGTACACGTTGGCCAGGGTCTGCGCCTCGATACCCTGGACGGCGTCCACCACCAGGATGGCACCCTCGCACGCCTGCAGGGAACGGCTCACCTCGTAGGTAAAGTCGACGTGGCCGGGCGTGTCGATCAGGTTCAGGGCGTAGACCTGGCCGTCGGCAGCCGTGTGGTGCAGGCGGACCGCGCGAGCCTTGATCGTGATGCCGTGCTCGCGCTCGAGGTCCATCGAGTCCAGGACCTGGCTGGTCATCTGGCGCGCGTCGATGGTGTGGGTCAGCTCCAGGAAGCGATCCGCCAGCGTGGACTTCCCGTGGTCGACGTGCGCGATGATGCAGAAGTTGCGAATCCGCTCCTGGGGGATCATGGGGCGCGCCGAGTGTAGCAGAGGGCACGGACTCGCCCAGGCGGCGCCGACCTGATACCATGGGCGGTCGCGTGCGCCGGCATGCGGCGCCGGCCCGGCTCGCCCGCCGTCACATCACCAACGCATCGAGGATCGATCCGCC
>JAKAHX010000022.1 GCA_021814735.1 Chloroflexota bacterium
CTACCGGGCTGGCCTCGCGCTGCTCGATCTCGACGATCCCACGCGGGTCATGCATCGCAGCGAGGAGTGGGTGCTCGGGCCGAGCGAGCCGTATGAGCGCATCGGGGACGTGGTGGGAGTCGTGTTCCCGACCGGCTGGGTCCTGGACACGGACCGCGACGAACTGCGCGTCTATTACGGTGCGGCGGACGCGACGGTGGCCATGGCGGTCGCCCGTCTCTCGGCGGTGCTCGCGTACCTGCGCGCCTGTCCGGAGCCGCCACGGCGGCGAGAGGCCGAGCGGCCCTGACGCAGGTCGCGCATCCGCTCGACCGCCCACAGCCACGCCAGGGTCGACTCGGCGCCGGCGTTGTCGCTGGGGCCGCCGCTGGTCAGCCCGTCCCGGCACGCGCCCGTCTCCAGGTCCGCCAGGGGCAGGCCCAGGTCATTGGCCCCGAGGAACCAGCCGAACGCCCGCTCCGCCAGGGCTTCCCACGTCTCGTCGCGGGTCGCATCCCACGCGGCGGCGGCCGCGGACACCAGGGAGGCCGCTTCGATCGGCTGCTGGTCGAACTGCGCGGGGGTACCGCCACGCGGCCACCAGCCTTGGTTGCCGATCGGCCGCAGCCACCCCCCGGGCGTCGTCTCGGCACGTGCCAGCCACGCGAGCACGTCGAGGCCCAGTCGGACCGCGTCCCGCCGTCCCAGCGCGGTGCCGCCGACGATGAGCGCCTCCGCCACCACCCCGTTGTCGTAGGTGCAGCGTGACTCCGGCCACGGCCACGATGGATCGGCGCCACGCGCATGTGCGATCGACTCCGCCAGGCGCCCCAGGAGCCGGTCAAGTGCGGCGTGCGCACGGCCTTGGGAGGCCGGGTCGGCCAGGGCTGCCGCACAGCCGAGGATCGTGTACGCCCGCGGCCGGGCCCACCTGAACTCGAGGGCTGCCGGGAGGGCGACCGCGAACAGGCCACGGGCATCCAGCACCGCCCAGCCATGCCGGCAGCGGGCCACGGTCTCGCCGAGCGCATGGATGGCCCGCCCATGGGCGTCCTCCGAGTCCAGCCGCCGATCCCAGCCGCCGCCGGCGTCGCGCAGGTTGCGGAACCTGCCGGTACCCGGCTCGTACGCTCTCCACAGGAACCGGAGATCGTCGAGGATGGCCGCGGTGGTGGCCGCCGCGCTGGTCCCGGAGCCCACGCTTGCGTGTCGGACGTCCACCAGCAGCGCCCGGGCCACGTCGTCGGTGCAGTACCCGGAGCGGCGGTCGGGTGTGCCCCCCGGCGCGAACTGGATGGTGCCGATCCGATCGCGGAGCTGCTCGCGGTGCGCGCGACACACGGGGAGCCGGGCCGGGAGCGGGACCCGGGCCGGGAGCGGCACCCGGGCCGGGAGTGGGACAACGGCAGGCTCCGGGACGGCGACCAGCGGCCGCGCCAGGCTCGGACGGCGCGCCGCGGGCTGTGCCTGCACGACCGCGCGGAACACCTGCGCGTACTGGGACGCGACGTTCGGCCAGGTCATCCGTCGGCCGTACGCCATGCCGCGGTGGCACAGCTCGGTCCGTGCGTCCGCGTCGCCCAGCAGGCGCCCCAGGGCCCTGGCCATCGCCTCCACGTCGTCGAAGGGGACGAGGATGCCACGCTCGGAACCGAGCAGTTCCCTCGCGTGCTCGTAGGGCGTCGACACCACCGCCGCCCCGGCTGCCAGCGCGTAGGCAAGGGTGCCCGAGGTGATCTGCTGGGCGTTCCGATAGGGCGTGACGAACACATCCGCGGCCACCAGCCACGTTGCCAGCTCCGCATCGGTGAGGTAGCGATCCACGAAGTGCACTCGGTCCGCGAGCCCCAGTGCGCCCGCGCGCGCCCGGAGCTCGTCGCGGTAGCGCTCGCCCTCGCGCCGGCGGACTTCGGGATGCGTGGCGCCCACGACGGCATAGATGGCATCCGGCACCTCCGAGGCAACGCGCGCGAACGCGTCGAGCGCCAGCTCGAGGTTCTTGGCCGGTCCGAGGAGGCCGTAGCTGAGGAGCAGCGTGGTGCCGTCCATCCCCAGCCGCGCCTTGGCCGCGGGGCGGTCCATGCCGGCCGATCGGAAGTCCGGGACGCCGTGCGGGATCACCGCCACCCGCGCCGGCTCGGCCCCGTAGCGCTCGACCAGGAGCTCGCGGCCACGCTCGGACATCGTCACCACCCGCGCGCTGCGCGCGAGGATCGCGCGCAGGATCGCCTCCTGGGTCGGTGTCGGATGCGCGAGGATCGTGTGGAGCGTGGCGACCACCGGCATGGGCACCGCCTCGAGCAGATCCAGGACGTGACGACCGCTCGGTCCGCCGAAGATCCCGTACTCGTGCTGCAGGCAGAGCACGTCGACGCCGTCGGCGGCGAGCACGCCAGCCACCGCCCGGTACGACGGTCGGTGGTCGGCGCGAAGGCGCCAGGCGACGTCCGGCGCATAGGGCAGCTGCTCGCCTGCCCGCTCGAGGGCCACGACCCGAAGGTCGTGCGGACCCGGGCCCAGCGCCCGCAGTCCCGAGATCAGGTCGCGCGTGAAGGTGGCGATGCCACACTGTCGTGGGACGTACGTGGATACGAACGCCGTGCGCGGCACGGCCGCGGCTGGCGCGCCGCTCTCGTTGGACGGCACGTGATCCCTCCGGTCAATCCGCCCGCGCCCATGGCGCGACGAGCGGCCGACGACCCGGGTCCCGTGGCCCGGCCGTCGCGCTCCGCCGCGCCGATCCTGTCGTCCGGCCTGGGCTGGCCGGCGTCAGTGAGCGCGCTGGGTGCCCGTGGGCGCTGGCGGTCAGTCTCTCGTCCGCCGGACCGCCTCGTCGATGGCGGAGCGCGCCTCGGCGAGGGTCGACGTCTCGTCGATCTCGTCCAGGCGGTCGGCCATCGCCAGCGTCATGCACAGCCCGGCGATGTTCAGGCCCCGCACCTCAACCAGGTGCTGGATGCGTCGCAGGCGCTGGATGTCGGCGTCGGAGTAGAGACGCTGGGTCCCGTGGCGGGCGGGCCGCAGCAGACCCGCCCGCTCGTACCTGCGCAGCGTCTGGGGATGCATCCGGGTGAGACGCGCCGCGACGGCCATCGTGTAGACCGGCTCGCGATCCCGGTCGCGTTCGGTCTCCCGCATGCTTCCTCCCCGCCGTGCGAGCGCCTGGTTCCGTGTGAACGCCTAGTTGCTGCTCGCCAGCTGCTGCGTCGGGACGATCCTGATGCGCTTGGTCCGGGCCTCCTCGACCTTGGGGAGCGTCAGCGTCAGGACGCCATGCGTGAGCTTCGTCTGCGCGCCATCCGTGTCGACCTGCGCCGGCAGCGTGATGGACCGGGTCACCTCGCCGTACCCGATCTCCCGCAGGTGCCAGTTCCAGTCGTCATGCGCCTGCGGGGCCTCCGTCCTGCCGTGCAGCGTGAGCACCCCGCGGTCGTACGTGACCGTCAGCCCATCGGGATCGATTCCCGGCACGAGGGCCTTCACCACCACGGTGTCCGGCGTCTCGTACACCTCGAGGGGCACGGACCGTGCGCTGCCACCGCCCACCAGGAGCCGTGCCGGATCGACGAGGCTCTGTTCGAAGAGCTGATTCATCGCGTCCCGCAGGGTCACGAAGTCCTGGAAGAAGGGACTGGGCGTTCTGGTCGTCATCTCGACAGCAACCTCCTTCCTGCTGCTCTGATGGCCCATGGCCAAACCTGATACGCTGCATATCTAGCACATTGATATGGTTTAGATCAAGCCTTGGCCCCGCCGCGGAGCTGTTCGGCGTCCGGCGCGCACAATGGGCCACGAGGAGGAACCGAATGCACGTGTGTGTGCCCGTCACGCCGGACGGGCAGATCGATCCGCGCTGGGGCCGCGCGTCGCGCGTCGCCGTGGCCGAGGCCAGGGACGGCGCCGTGGCGGAGTGGCAGGAGTTCGACGTCCGCTGGGACGACCTGCACGACGAAGGGACGGAAGGCGGGCACCACGCCCGCGTCGCCCGGTTCCTGCGCGAACAGGGAGTCGGGGCCGTGCTGGCACACCACATGGGCCCGGACATGGAGCACATGCTCGGCCGCATGGGCATCGCGGTGCACCTTGGCATGGCCGGCGATGCACGGGCGGCAGTGGCCGACCTCGCGAACCGTCTGTAGGGCTCCGGCGCTGCCCGCGCCCGGGTCGGGTGAGGGGCACCTGGAGACGGAAACGCGGGCCGGGTGTTCGTCCGGCCCGCGTCTCGTGACGATGGTCTAGCCGCGCTGCTCGATCGGCACGTAGGGGCGCTCGTGCTCGCCCACGTAGAGCTGCCGCGGGCGGCCGATGCGCGAACCGGGATCGGCCTGCATCTCGCGCCACTGGGCGATCCAGCCCGGCAGCCGGCCGATCGCGAAGAGCACCGTGAACATCTCGGTCGGGAAGCCCAGCGCCCGGTAGATCAGCCCGCTGTAGAAGTCGACGTTCGGATACAGCTTGTGTTCGATGAAGTACGGGTCGTGGAGCGCCACGTCCTCCAGTTCCAGCGCGATCTGGAGCAGCCTGTCGTCCACGCCGAGCCTGGAGAGGATGGTGTCCGCGGCCTGCTTGATGATCCGGGCGCGCGGGTCGTAGTTCTTGTAGACGCGGTGCCCGAAGCCCATCAGCCGGTACGGATCGTTGTGGTCCTTCGCGCGGTCGACCGCCTTGGCCACGTTGCCGCCGTCGGCCGCGATCGCCTCCAGCATCTCCAGCACTTCCTGGTTCGCCCCGCCGTGGAGGGGCCCCCAGAGGGCGGCGATGCCGCCCGCGATCGAGACGTACAGGTTGGAGTGGCTGGAGCCCACCATGCGCACGGTCGAGGTGGAGCAGTTCTGCTCGTGGTCGGCGTGCAGGATCAGCAGGATGCGCAGGGCCCGTGCCACGTCCGGGTCGACCACGTACGGCTCGCTCGGCACGGCGAACATCATGCGCAGGAAGTTCGCCTCGTAGTCGAGCGAGGCGTCCGGGTAGACGACCGGCTGGCCGATCGAGGTCTTGTAGGCGAACGCGGCGATGGTGGGCAGCTGGGCGATCAGCCGCTCGGTGGCGTGCTCGATGCTCTGCGGGTCGAGCGGATCCTCGCGCCAGAATGTCGAGAGGGCGCTCACGGCCGAGGTGAGCACGCCCATCGGGTGCGCGTTGGTGGGGAAGACCTCGAAGAGGCGCCGAAGCTCCTCGCGGATCAGGAGGTTGCGCTTGATGCGCGCCGTCCAGGCGGCGAGCTGGTCCTGGGTCGGCAGTTCCCCGTAGATGAGCAGGTAGGCGGTCTCGAGGAACGTCGACTGCTCGGCCAGTTGCTCGATGGGGTAGCCGCGATAGCGGAGGACCCCCCGGTCACCGTCGAGGAAGGTGATCGAGCTCCGTGTCGACGCGGTGTTGCCGTATCCGTAGTCGAGGGTGGTGTAGCCCGCGGTCTGCAGGAGCGGCGCGATGTTGACGGCCGACTGACCCTCGGTCGCGGGCTCGACCTTCAGGTCGATGACCCGGTCCCCGATGTGCAGCTGCGCGGTCTCCGGCCGGGCCGGAGCCTCTGTTGCGCTCATGGATGCCATGTCCTCTGCTGTCGGACGGCCGCGGCCGTCCCGGATTTCGCAGTCAGCAGCCGGCCGGTGACGGGCCGCTGCGCCCGCCCGTCACCGAGTCCTCGCCGGTTTGGTCAGGAGAGGGAGTCCAGGACGCGGACGAGTTCGCGGACGGCCCCCGCCGACGCCTCGAGCGCGGCCTTCTCGTCGTCCGCGAGGGAGATCTCCACGACCTGCTCGACCCCGTGCCGACCAAGCTTGACGGGGACGCCCACGAAGAGGCCCTCGATTCCGTACTGGCCCTCCAGGTACGCCGCGCACGGCAGGATCTCCTGGCGGTCCTGGAGGACCGCCTCGACCATGCGGTAGATCGCCGCCGCCGGCGCATAGTAGGCGCTGCCGGTCTTCAGGAGGCTCACGATCTCGCCGCCGCCGTTGCGGGTCCGGGTCACGAGGCGGTCGATCTGCTCGGCCGTCATCAGTTCCGTGATCGGCACGCCGCCCGCCGTGGCGCGGCGCGGCAGCGGCACCATGGTGTCGCCGTGGCCGCCGAGCACGAGCGCGGCGGTGGATGTCACCGACACGCCCAGTTCCATCGCGATGAAGGTGCGGAACCGCGCGGTGTCCAGCACCCCCGCCATGCCGATGACCCGGTTGGCCGGGAACCCGCTGGCCCGGAGGGCCACGTGGCACATCGCGTCGAGGGGATTGGTGACGACGATGATCACGGCGTCCGGCGACCGGGAGGCCGACTGCTCGACGACCGTGCGGACGATGCCGGCGTTGCGGGCCAGCAGGTCGTCGCGACTCATCCCCGGCTGTCGCGCCAGGCCCGACGTCACCACGATGACGTCCGAACCAGCGGTCTCGGCGTAGTCGTTGGTGCCGATGATCCGGGCGCCGTGACCCACGACCGGTGCCGCCTCCGCCAGGTCCAGCGCCTTGCCCTGGGGCAGGCCCTCGACGATGTCGACGAGCACGACATCGGCCAGCCCGCCCTCGACGATCCGCTGGGCCGTGGAGGCACCGACGTTGCCTGCCCCGATGACGGCCACCTTGCTTCGCATGCACGATCCTCCACTGCAGACCCGGTCGGGAATCGCACCCGCCGGACCGCTTCGCTGGATGGCTCAGTGGGCGACGCGGAGCGCACTGGCCACACCGGCCGGTCGCGCTTCGCCGCCGAGAAGCGGGTCACGGGCGCGGCGGACCCGCGCCGGACTCGATGGTCCGGTACCCGGGTGCCGCCCGCGCAGCGAGCCCCCCGATGGCCGTCGCCGCGCACCTCCGGCGCGCCGTCGGGTCGGGATCCCTGCCTGCTGTCACGTCACCGGCGCCCTCGTCATACGCGGACCGTACATCCGGACGGCCGGCCGTGCTGGCGATTCCCGCCGCGCGAGCGCGCAGACCGCGAACGCCGTGACCACCCCCGTCCGAAGCAGTCACGATGGGCGCAATGGCAGAGCGTTCGTCAGAGCCATTGGCACCCTGCGGTCGGTCCGCAGTGCCCGAAGCGACCGCTCCTCAGGGCAGGGTACCGCGGGCGTCTCCGCCGCTTCCTCGGCCGGGCGGGAGCGACGTCGGCCGCGGTAGGCTGGTCGCGAGCGAACCCGGGATCGGATGGGGAGGCGAGGATGCGCGTCGGTGTGATCGTTCCGCAGGGGTGGACCGGCGAGTACGACGGATGGGCCGCCGATCGGGCGTGGGAACGGACGGTCGCGGTCGCCAGGCAGGCCGAGCGGCTCGGCTTCGAATCCGTCTGGCTGTTCGACCACTTCCACACCGTGCCGCGACCGACCGACGAGATCACCTTCGAGTCGTTCACCGCGCTCTCGGCACTGGCGGCGCTGACCGGCCGCGTGCGCCTCGGACACGTCGTGATCTGCGCGGGGTTCCGGAACCCCGCCCTGGTGGCCAAGATGATCAGCACCATGGACGTGATCAGCGGCGGCCGCATGGAGCTCGGGATGGGCGCCGGCTGGAAACGGGATGAGTGGCTCGCGTACGGCTACGGCTTCCCGGACACGCCCGACCGCCTGGCCGGGCTGGCGGATGCGCTCGAGGTGATCAGCCGGATGCTTGCGCCCGGCCGCTCCGTCCATGCCACCTACGATGGGCGGTATGCGCGGGTGGAGGAGGCGATCAACGTCCCGAAGCCGCTCCAGCAGCCCCGCGTCCCCATCATGGTGGGTGGCAACGGCCCGAACGTCACCTGGCGGCTGGCGGCGCGGTTTGCCGACGAGCTCAACGTGGACGGCCTGACACCCGGCGAACTGCGGGAGGCGCTGCCGGTGATCCGGGCCCGGTGCGAGGAGATCGGGCGCGATCCCGCGACGCTCGCGGTGTCGGCGCACGTCTGGTGGGAGCGCCTGGGGTCCGCCGGCGCGGCTCGGCAGGACCTGCTGGCGGCATACCGGGACCTCGGGGTCAGCCGGGTGATCGCCCTGGTACGGGATGCCGCCCGGACCGACGAGGCGCTCGAGTCGTTTGCGGCCGACTGCCGGGCCGGCGGCGCCGAGATGGCCTGACCCGTCGGGTCCTCGGTGTCCGGGCAGTCCCGGGCTGGGGCGTTCCGTGGGCGGTCCGTGGAACGGCATGGCCTGCCCGACCCGGGATGCGGCCCGACCCGGGATGCGGCCCGACCCGGGATGCGGCGGGGCGCGCTTGCGGGCGGGCGCGGTTGGGTGCCGGCGACGCTGCTGCCGCGGAGGGCCGCTACCGGACGACGATGTTGACCAGGCGGCCCGGCACGTGGATGACGCGGTCCGGCGCGCGGTCGCCCAGCACGGCCCGGACCTTCTCGCGGCCGAGGACGATGGTCTCGATCTCGGCCGGTGACAGCCCCGCCGCGACCCGGACCCGGTCGCGGAGCCTGCCGTTCACCTGGACGGGCAGCTCGATCGTGTCCTCCGCGACGAGGGCCTCGTCCCAGGCCGGCCACGGATCGGTATGGATGGAGCGCCATGGCTCGCCGCGTGCCTCCAGCAGGCGCGACCAGAGTTCCTCGCTGATGTGCGGCGCGGACGGGGCGAGCATGTGGAGCAGCAGGTCCACGGCGCCGTCCCAGGCGGCGCTGCCGGCGACCGGCGTCCCCCGGTAGCGCATCAGCACGTTGGTCAGCTCCATCAGGTGGGCGACCATCGTGTTGAAGCGATAGCCCTCGTACTCGGCGGTGACGAGTTTCAGTGTCCGGTGCGCTGCCACCAGGAGCGTCCGCTCTCCGTCTGCCACGCGCTCGCCCGGGGGGAGCAGCCCGGCATCGGGGTCACCGGCCTCCACGCCGGCAGGGTCCAGGACGGCGGTCCAGACGCGGTTGAGGAACCGGCTGACGCCGCCGATCCCCGTGGAGCTCCACGGACCACCCTGGTCCCAGGGGCCCATGAACATCAGGAAGAGCCGGACCGTGTCGGCGCCGTACCGGGCCACCAGCTCGTCCGGGTCCTGGACGTTGCCCCGGCTCTTGCTCATCCGCTCGCCGTCCGCTCCCAGGATCTGGCCCTGGTTGAAGAGCCGCCGGAACGGCTCCCGCTCGTGGACCAGGCCCAGGTCGGCCAGGGCCTTGGCGAAGAACCGGCTGTAGAGCAGGTGCATGACGGCGTGCTCGGCGCCGCCGGTGTACTGGTCGACCGGGCACCACGCGGCCTCGAGGCCACTGTCGATCGGGCCGTCGTCCTTGTGGGGCGACAGGTAGCGCCACCAGTACCACGAGCTGTCCACGAAGGTGTCCATGGTGTCCGTCTCGCGCGTGGCCGGACCACCGCACCGCGGGCAGGTGGTGCGCAGGAACGCCTCGTTCGCCTTCAGGGGGCTCTCGCCGGTCACCTTGAAGTCGACGTCGCGGGGGAGCATCACCGGCAGCTGGTCCTCGGGCACGCCCACGATCCCATCGCGCTCGCAGTAGACCACGGGGATCGGGGTGCCCCAGTACCGCTGGCGGCTGATCAGCCAGTCCCGGATGCGGTAGGTGACCGCGGGATGCCCCTGTCCGCGCGCCTGCAGGTCGGCGACGATCGCGGCGAACCCGTCCGACGCCGTGCGGCCGCTGTACGGGCCGCTGTTGACCATCACCTCGTCCTCGGAGTGGGCCACGAACGCGGCGCCGCCAGCGGCGCCCCGGGCCACCTCCTCGGCCACCCGTGCGGCTACCTCGGGGTCCGCCGGGGCGATGACCTGGCGGATCGGCAGGCCGAACTTCACGGCGAACGCGTAGTCCCGCTCGTCGTGGGCGGGAACCGCCATGATGGCCCCAGTGCCGTAGCCCAGCAGCACGTAGTCGGCGATCCAGATGGGGATCCGCTCGCCGTTGACGGGGTTGATCGCGTGGGCGCCGAGGGGGACGCCCGTCTTCTCCCGCTCGGTGGAGAGCCGGTCGATCTCGGACTTGCGCCGCGCCTCGTACTGGTAGCGCTCCACCGCCTCGCGCTGGGCGGGGTGCGTCAGCTTCGCCACCAGCGGGTGCTCGGGCGCCAGCACCATGAACGTCGCGCCGAAGAGGGTGTCCGGCCGCGTGGTGAAGACGCGCAGCTCGTCCCCGCCCGGCTGGTGCTCGTCCGGGGCGACGGTGAAGGCGACCTCCGCGCCCTCGGACCGCCCGATCCAGTTGGTCTGCATGACGCGCACCGGCTCCGGCCAGTCGATCCCGTCGAAGCGCAGCAGCTCGTCGGCGTACTTCGTGATCCGGAAGAACCACTGCTCGAGGTCGCGCTTGATGACCGGCGTGCCGCAGCGCCAGCAGTGGCGGTCGGCCCCCTCCACCTGCTCGCGCGCCAGCACGACCTGGTCCTTGGGGCACCAGTCGACCGGGGCCATGGCGCGGTAGGCGAGCCCCGCGTCGAGGAACTTCAGGAAGAGCCACTGATTCCAGCGGTAGTACTCCGGCTCGCAGGTCACCACCTCGGCGGCCCAGTCGAACGTGGCTCCCATCGAGCGCAGCTGGCGTCGCATGTTCTCGATGTTGCGCATCGTCCAGTCCGCGGGATGGATGCCGTGCTTGATCGCGGCGTTCTCGGCGGGGAGGCCGAAGGCGTCGAACCCGATCGGGAAGAACACGTTGAGCCCGTTCATGCGCCGATAGCGGGCGATCGCGTCGGTGGGCGTCTTGATGTACCAGTGCCCGATGTGCAGGTCGCCCGAGGGGTACGGGTACATCGTCAGCAGGTAGTAGCGCGGGCGGGAGGTGTCCCGAAGATCCGTGTGGTGGAGCCCGAGCTCGGCCCATCGCTGCTGCCAGCGCGGCTCGATGGCCGCGGGGTCGTAGCGGTCGATGCGGGTCTTGTCGGTCACGGACACGTCGGGCCTCACAGTGACCCGGCACCGGCGGGCGATCGTCGGAGCCCCGGGCGGGCCGGGTCTTGCGAGAGTGTAGCCGAGCGGGCCCGTGCGGCCGCGGGCGTCCCGGCGTCCGGCTAGGTCCCGGTCTCCGCCCGCGCGGCGGCCCTGGCCGTGGGCGCCAGCAGCAGCGGCGCGGCGACCGTGGTGAGTACGACGGCAACGAGGATCACACTGAAGAGCTCGTCCGAGACAAGGCCGCTGGCCAGGCCCAGGTTGGCGACGACGATCCCGACCTCGCCCCGGGGCACCATGCCGATCCCGACCGCGAGCGCGCCCGCCCGGCCGATCGGCGCCGCCCCGGCCAGCCCGCCCGCCACCTTGGTGGCGATGCCCACGGCGCCCAGCGCCAGCGCCAGGACGAGCAGCTCCGGGGCCAGCAGTGCTCCGAGGTCGAGCTGTGCCCCCGTGACGGCGAAGAAGAACGGCGCGAAGATCGTGGCCAGCGAGCGCACCTCGACCTCGAGCTCGTGCCGCGCCTCGGTCTCGGCGATGATGAGCCCGACCACGAACGCGCCGATGATCGCGGCCAGGCCGATCGAGGCGGCCACGAGCGCGCCGAGCAGCATCAGGATGAACGCGGGGGCGAGTGGCGTGTCCGCGAAGAGCCACCACGTGAAGACCTCGCGGGGCAGGCCTCGCGCGCGTCGCGCGGCCGCACAGCCCAGGAGGAGCAGGCCGACGGCCGCCACCACGACCAGCAGCGTGGACGCCGAGAGGTCCCCCTCCACCACGCCCGCCATGATCCCGATCAGCACCAGCACGAGGATGTCGTCGACGATCGCGGCGCCCAGGATGACGCGGGCGAACGATCGCTGGAGCAGGCCCATGTCGGCCAGCACGCGACTCGTGATCCCGATGCTGGTCGCGGCGAGTGCGAGTCCCACGAAGGCGGACGGTGCGGCATCGGTGCCGATTGCCAGCATCAGCCCGGAGGCGACCGCGATCGGCAGCACCATCCCGACCACCGCCGTCGCGACCGCCGGTCTGCCCACGGCCAGCAGCTGGTCCGTCTGCACCTCGAGGCCCACCGAGAACAGCAGCACGATCACGCCGAGCTCGGCGAGCAGCATCGCGGCCGCATCCGGTGTCACGAACCCCAGGGCGTGCGGCCCCACGATGAAGCCGCCGGCCAGCTCCCCGAGCACCCCCGGCTGGCCGAGGCGCCGTGCGACCTCCTCGCCCAGCTTCGCGCCGACGAAGAGCACGAACAAGCCAGTCAGCGCGTGCAGGGTGTCGCTGGACGCGGCAGCCGGGAGTGTCGGCGAGGATCCGAACAGGGCGGCCGTCGCGATCGCGCTGGGCATCGCGGGCATGGTACGCGCCCGGTCACGCGACCCGCGGCCCTCATCGACCCCGCCCAGTCCCCGAGCAGGCGATCCGCGGCGGTCATCGACCCCGCTTCATCCCCGGCCGGCATCGCCGGCCCTGCGGAGGTGGCAGGCCCGGACGACATTGACCTGGGCCAGCCGGAGGCGTCAGGTTCCTGGCCGGAGGACGAGGAGCGTCCGGGCCGAGATTGGGTCGACCGCGTAGGTCGTGCCGTTCGCGGTCATCGCCGCTAGGGGAGTGGTGAGCGCACCGATCGTTGCGCTTGCGATCGTGCGGCCCTCGCCGTCCAGCCAGGTGAAGGGCTGGACTCCGCTCTCCGCGTAGGCCGTCGCGAGCACCGTGGAGCCGGGGGTCGCGGGCACGAAGCCCTCGGCTAGCTGCCCGCCCAGCGCGCGTGTGGCCACTTGTGTTCCCGCGGGGGTCACGACACGGACGCCGGAGCCGGTG
>JAKAHX010000354.1 GCA_021814735.1 Chloroflexota bacterium
AAGAGATCCGCGTCGCCCACGGGCACCACCCGGACGGCCGGCGTCACCAGTCCCGGCGGCACCAGCGCCAGCCCGGTGGACGAGGCGTGCAGCAGGCCGCTGATCGCATCGGCCGGCACGCAGGACGGGGCCGGCGACGCGGCTGACGCCACGGGTGCCGCTCCCCCGGCCCCGGCGAACAGGGCTGCGAGGCCCGCCTCCGCACCGCAGGGCACCAGCAGCGTCCCCGCCGCCGCGCGGGTCGCAAGCGACGCCAGGGTCACGCGATCCACCCGGTAGTTGGAGAAGCCCGTGACCACCGCCAGCGGGACCGCCGCGGCGGGAGGGGGGGCCGGGGTGCCGGCCGCGCCAGTGGGAGCCGCGGTCGGGGCATGGCCGGGGGTCCATCCCGGCGAGGCCTGGGCCGCCGGGGGAACGGATGCCGAGCCGGGGCCGGACGAGCCACCGGCAGGCGCGGTCCTCGCGGCGGTGCCGGTTGATCCGCAGGCGCCGACGACCAGCGCGGCAGTCACGACCAGCGCCTGGAGCCGGCGCCTGCAGGCAGGCGTCGCGCTCACGCCGGGGCGGCGGTGCCCCTGGTCAGGGCTCGAATCGGCGGAACACCGCCACCGCGTTCTGGCCACCGAACCCGAACCCGTTGACGATCGCCGTGTCCACGCGCTGGCGGCGTGCTTCCAGCGGGACGTAGTCCAGGTCGCACTCGGGATCGGGATGCTCCAGGTTCGCCGTGGGCGGGATGATCCCCTCGGTGATCGAGGAGACGGCGACGAGCGCGCTCGCCACCCCGGCGGCCCCGAGCAGGTGTCCGATCATCGACTTGGGCGACGTGATGGCGACGCGGCGAGCGTGCTCGCCGAACGCGGTCTTGATCGCGCGGGTCTCGGTCACGTCGTTGAGCGGGGTCGACGTGCCGTGCGCCACGATCAGGTCCACGTCCTCCGGCCCGATGCCCGCCTTGCGGAGTGCCAGCGTCATGGCGCGTGCCGCACCGCGTCCCGTCGGCTCCGGGGCGCTGACGTGGAACGCGTCGGCGGTGAGCGCCGCGCCGAGCACCTCCGCCCGGATTCGCGCGCCCCGGTCCATGGCGTGCGCCGCCGACTCGAGCACCATCACGCCCGCCCCCTCGCCGAAGAGGAAGCCGTCGCGGTCGCGATCGAACGGTCGCGAGGCGTGCAGCGGATCGTCGTTCCGCTTCGAGAGCGCGCCCATGTTCCCCAGGGCCGCGAAGGCGATCGGGAGCAGCGGGGCCTCGCTGCCGCCGACCAGCACCACGTCGCAGTCGCCGTCCTGGATCATCCGCAGGCCGTCCAGGAAGGCGATCACGGAGCTGGCGCACGCGGCCACCTGGGTGACCACCGGACCGGTGAGGCCGTACCGCATGGAGGCCATGCAGGCGGCCATCGAGCCCGAGAGCGCCGGGATGGCGAACGGGCTCACCTGTCCGGGCCCCTTCTGCTCGAGGGTGTGGGTGCCGTCCACCACCTGCTCCAGCCCACCGCCGCCGGTGTTGATCGCCACGCCGACCCGGTCGCGACGCTCCGCGGACCACGTCGAGAAGTCCAGCTCGGCGTCGGTCACCGCCTCCTGGGCTGCGGCCATCGCGAGCTGGATGAAGCGGCTCATGCGGCGGGCCATCTTGCGGTCCATGGCCACGGTCGGGTCGAAGCCCTTGACCTCGGCCGCGATGCGGACGTCGTACCCGGTCGCGTCGAACGAGGTGATGGGGCCGCCGCCGTTCACGCCGGCGAGCAGGTTGCGCCAGTAGGTCGGGAAGTCGTTCCCGATCGGGGTCACCGCGCCGAGACCCGTGATCACGGCGCGGCGGGCAGGGTCGGAGCTGGGCGGCACGGGCAGGATCCTCCTCCGGGCTCAGGTCGGGTCGATTGTAGTCGTGCGCATGCGGTGGTCCGGAGTCCTGCGCATGCGGCAGTCCGCGGCCCGCGCCTGCGGCATGGCGCGCCAGCTCCGGGGCAGCCGATGGTCCCAGAAGCCCATGCCGCGTCGCAACCATTCGGCCACCGCCGCGTGCCATGGATCCCAGCGGATCCCGTATTCCTCCCGGAGGCGCTCCGGCAGGAGGTCGAGCGCCGGCCACAGCAGCCAGTCGTACAGGCGGGGAGGGATCGGGCCCACGGGCGGATGCAGGATCGTGGGGATCAGCGCCCGTGCGGTGGGCGTCGCGTGGATCGGCCCGTCCGGGGCCAGCATCGAGCGCCAGTACGCGTCGAACGCGTCGATGTCGGCCGGCAGCAGGCCGTCCGGGATCCCGAAGCCGCGCCCGACGGGCAGCGTCTCGCGGTAGAAGGCGGCCCGCCGACCAGCGGAGAGTGGCTCGTACCACGCCGCGTAGGTGGCCATGGTGGACTCGATCAGGGTGGCGTGGACCCAGAGCGACAGCTCGGGATCCCGCGCCCGGTACGACGCCGCCCCCGTGAGGCGTCGTGCCTCAGGATCGGCCACCGGCCCCACGACGCCCCGGTGGAGCTCGTTGAGTCGCCGCATCTCGCCGGTCGCCGCGCGAGCGCTGCCGAAGACGATCCGCAGGTAGCTGCGCAGCGTGCCCTCGAGCCTGCCCCACGGGTCACGGCGGAAGTCGCTGTGCTGGTCCACGCCCTCGGCCACGAGCGGATGGGCGAGCTGCAGCAGCAGGGCCCGGGGACCGGCCCCCAGCAGCAGAAACGCCTCGCGGTTGAGGCGCCACGCCTCGCTGTCCGGCCCGTACAGGCCGCGCGCCTCGGCCTCGCTCGTCACGCCGAGG
>JAKAHX010000355.1 GCA_021814735.1 Chloroflexota bacterium
AGGCTGAACGCGGTCATGTCGAACTGGCTCGCGTCACCCTCGACGCCGCGGCCGAGCTCCAGGATCCGGTCCAGGTCCACGCCGTCGGGGCCGCCCAGCGGCGCGGCCACGCGTCGGACCAGCCCCGCATCGAAGCGCTCGTTGCCCGCCGAGACCGGCGTGTGGATGGTGAAGACGCTGTCGCGGCGCACCCGGCCGAGCGCCTCGTCCAGCGGCACCCCCTGGGCCACGAGCTCGCGGGTCCGCTCGACGAGCATCATGGCGGAGTGTCCCTCGTTGAGGTGCCACACCACGGGGCGGATGTCGAGCGCGCGCAGCGCGCGCACCCCGCCCACGCCCAGGATCATCTCCTGGCAGAAGCGCATCTCGCGCCCGCGGACGTAGAGGATGTTCGTGATCGGCCGGTCCTCGGGGGCGTTCTCTCCGATGTCCGTGTCCAGCAGGAGGAGCGGCACGCGGCCCACCTGGGCCAGCCAGACCGCGCACCACACGGTCCGGCCGGGCAGCTCCACGGGGACGTGGAGCGGGTCTCCCTCGGGCGATGCGACGCGCAGCAGGGGCAGCCGCAGGGGGTCGTAGTCCGGGTAGGCGTGCTCCTGGTGCCCGTCCGCGTCGATCGTCTGCCGGAAGTACCCGCGACGATAGAAGAGGCCGACGGCCACGAAGGGGAGCGCCATGTCCGAGGCGGTCTTGGCATGGTCGCCCGCCAGGATGCCGAGCCCGCCCGAGTAGATCCCGAGCGACTCGGTCAGCCCGTACTCGGCGCAGAAGTAGGCGATCGGCCCGTCCAGGTCGTCCCCGTGATGGCGTGCGAACCAGTGTCCTGCGCCGTTGGCCATGTACCGCTCGAAGTCCCGCAGGATGGTCTCGTACTCGGCCATGAAGGCCGGGTTCTCGAGCTGATCCGCCCACGACTGGTGGCTCATCAGGATCGAGATCGGGTTGCGGTACCGGGACCACGCGGCGGGGTCGATCCGGGAGAACAGCTGCCGGACCTCGGGGTGCCACGTGGAGTACAGGTTGTACGCGAGGGCGCGGAGCCCTTCCAGCCGGGGCGGCAGGCGGAAGGCGGGCGGGGGAAGGGTCGGAACGGTGGGCGCTTGCTGCATCGCTGCGGGGATGCTACACGAAGCCGCCGGGATAAACCGCTTTACCTCCGCGCATCCGGGGCCAGCGTGGGCGCCGCCGTTGGCGACGATGGCCCCGGCCCCCGGCGTCGGGATGGGAGGCGGTGGTTCGGGACGGAAGCCGGCCAGGGCGACGATGGGGCCCCGGCCGGCGTCGTACCATCGCGACCATGCGCATCGCGATGGTTGCCTCCGAGTGCGAGCCGTTCGCCAAGACGGGTGGACTCGCGGACGTGGTCGACGCCCTGTCACGGGCGCTCGGCGAGCTGGGTCACCAGGTCGACGTCTATCTGCCTCGCTACCGGGGGCTCGAACCGCCGGGCCCCCCGAGCCGACTCACGGTGACCGTGCCGGGTGCGGGGACCGGCGGAAGCGCGCGGGTCGAGGTGCTCACGGCCCGGGCGGATGGCTACCGGCTTCGGCTGGTCGACCATCCCGAGAGCTTCGACCGGCCCGGCTACTACGGCGACGCAGAAGGAGACTATCCCGACAACGGGGCGCGCTTCGCCCTCCTCGGCCGAGCCGCGCTGGAGACGATCCGGGCCGAGGGCGGCGGGGTGGACGTGCTCCACGGGCACGACTGGCAGGCGGGGCCGGCCATCCTGCTGCGCGACCACCGTTACGGCTCGGACCCGGTGCTGGCCGGGATGGCCACCGTGGTCACCTGTCACAACCTCGCCTACCACGGCTGGGTCCCCCGCGATCGCGCGGCGGCCCTCGATCTTCCGCCGACGGTGGGCAAGGTGGACGGGATCGACCTGCTGCGCGAGGAGGTGGCGCTCGCGGACATGGTGAACACGGTCAGCCCGACGTATGCGCTGGAGTCGAGGACGGAGCCGTATGGCGCGGGGCTCGACGACGTGCTGCGGGCCAGGGGAGACCGGTACCTGGGGATCCTCAACGGGATCGACAACCGCCTGTGGGACCCGGCCTCCGACCCGGCGCTGCCCAGTCGTTTCACGGCCGACGATCTCGCGGGGAAGGCGCGCTGCAAGGCCGACCTGTGCGAACGGCTGGGGATCGACGCGCAGCCGGCGCCCGTGCGTCGCGCGTCCGGCAGTTCCGACGCCGCCGCTGCCGGACGCTCCCGTCCCGCCGGCGGCGACCCGGACGACCCCTGGGGTGGCCGTGGCGGCCCGCTCTTCGGCATGGTCGGCCGCCTCGATCCGCAGAAGGGGTTCGACCTGCTCACCGGCGCGGCCGAGGCGCTGGTGGACGCCGGCGCGCGACTGCTGGTGCTCGGCACGGGCGACGAGCGGCTGGTTGCCGGTCTCCGGCAGACCGCGCGGCGCCGCCCGGGGGCGGTGCAGGTCCTGGAGCGCTTCGACCGCGACGAGGCACGCCGCATCTACGCCGGCAGTGACCTGCTGATGATGCCCTCCCGGTTCGAGCCCTGTGGCCAGAGCCAGATGATCGCGATGCGCTACGGGACCGTGCCGGTCGTGCGTCGCACGGGCGGGTTGGCGGACACCGTGACCGACGCGGACGATCACCCGGGCGAGGGCGACGGGTTCGTGTTCGACGAGCCGAGCGCCGAGGCCTTCGTGGCGGCTGGCCTGCGTGCGATCGCGGCATACCGGAACGCGGCCCGCTGGGAGCGGGTGATCCGCCAGGCGATGGCCCGGGACTT
>JAKAHX010000356.1 GCA_021814735.1 Chloroflexota bacterium
TTCGTGCTGGCCACGATCGCGTACCGGCGAGAGGGGCGGCAGCGGTTTGCGTAGACTGGCGGCCATGCCCGACGCGGTGTCGCTCCGCACCTTCGCCTGGTCCGACTACGAGGCGGTGATCGCGTTGTGGCGGGCCACCGGGCTCGGGATCACGGTCTCCGACTCGCGCGACGGCCTGGCCCTCACGCTCGGCCACGACGCGGAGCTCTTCGTGGTAGCCGAGGCGGACGGCCAGCTGGTGGGTGCGCTGCTCGGCACGTTCGACGGACGACGCGGCTGGCTGCACCACCTCGCGGTGGCGCCCCAGTGGCAGGGCCAGGGAATCGGACGACGACTGGTGGCCGAGGTGGAGACGCGGCTGCGGTCCCGGGGCTGCGTCAAGGTGAACCTGCACGTGGAGCCCGACAACGCGGCGGTGACGGGCTTCTACGACCGGATCGGCTACGCGCAGCACGAGATCCTGTTCATGGAGAAGTGGCTGCGTCCGTCCGAGTAGCCGCCGGAACGGCGCTCGACCCGGCCGCAGGCGTCGCGCGCCGGGAACCGCAGGCCGGACCGCCGGCCGTGATCAGGCGCCCTGTCGCCCCTGGGCCTGGACCTTCGCCCAGGTGTCCTTGAGCGTCAGCGTGCGATTGAAGACCAGGTGGTCCGCCGTCGAATCGGTGTCCTGGGCAAAGTAGCCCAGGCGTTCGAACTGGACCGTCTGCCCAAGCGGCACGTCGGCGAGGCCAGGTTCCAGCAGGCAGCCCTGCAGGACGCGCTCCGAGGCGGGATTGAGATCCGCGAAGAGATCGCCGTCCGCGCCGGGGTCCGGCCGGGTGAAGAGATGCTCGTACAGACGCACCTCCGCGGGCACCGCGTGGCCCGCCGAGAGCCAGTGGAGGGTCGCTTTCGGTCGTCGTCCGTCCGGCGCATCGCCGCCGCGAGTGGCCGGATCGTAGGTGCACCGCAGCTCGACCACGCGGCCCGATGCGTCTTTCACCGCCTCGCGGCAGGTCACGAGATAGGCGGACCGCAGGCGCACCTCGCGGCCGGGGGCGAGGCGGAAGAACTTCGGCGGCGGGTCCTCCATGAAGTCGTCGCGCTCGATCCAGAGCTCCCGGGAGAAGGGCACGCGCCGCGTCCCCGCCGACGGATCCTCCGGGTTGTTGACGACCTCCATCTCCTCGATCTGGCCCTCGGGGTAGTTCTCGATGACCACCTTGAGCGGGTCGAGGACGGCGAACCGCCGCGGTGCGGTCCGGTTCAGGACGTCGCGCACCGCGTGCTCCAGCATCTCGACCTCGACCACGCTGTCGCTCTTGGCGACGCCGATCATGGTCGCGAAGTCGCGGATCCCCTCGGCCGGGAAGCCGCGCCGGCGCAGCCCCGAGATGGTGGGCATGCGCGGGTCGTCCCAGCCCCGCACGCGCCCCTCAGTGACCAGCCGGAGCAGGACGCGCTTGGAAAGGACGGTGTACGTGAGATTGAGCCGCGCAAACTCGTACTGGTGGGGGCGCGATGGGACGGGGAGGTTCTCGATGAGCCAGTCGTACAGCGGGCGGTGGATCTCGAACTCCAGCGTGCAGATTGAGTGGGTGATCCCCTCGATCGCGTCCGACTGCCCGTGGGCGAAGTCGTAGGTCGGGTAGATGCACCACGCGTCCCCGGTCCGTGGATGCGACGCGTGCACGATGCGGTACAGCACCGGGTCTCGCAGGTTGATGTTCGGCGAGGCCATGTCGATCTTCGCGCGGAGCACGCGCGCCCCGTTCGGGAACTCGCCCTGCCGCATCCGCTCGAACAGGTCCAGGTTCTCCTCGACCGACCGGTCCCGCCAGGGACTGTTCCGGCCGGGCTCGGTGAGCGTGCCGCGATACGCGCGGATCTCGTCGGCCGAGAGGTCGTCCACGTAGGCCTTGCCGGTGCGGACCAGGTGGAGCGCCCACTCGTAGAGCTGCTCGAAGTAGTCCGACGCGTGATAGAGATGCTCGCCCCAGTCGAAGCCGAGCCAGCGCACGTCCGCCTTGATGGCGTCGATGTACGCCTGCTCCTCCTTGGCCGGGTTCGTGTCGTCGAAGCGGAGGTGGCAGCGGCCGCCGAACTCCTGCGCCAGCCCGAAGTTCAAGCAGATGGACTTGGCGTGGCCGATGTGCAGGTAGCCGTTCGGCTCCGGCGGGAAACGCGTGACGGGCGCGCTGATCCTGCCGCTCGCGATGTCCGCGGCGACGATCTCGCGGATGAAATCGCCCCGCTCAGACGAGGCCGGTGACCGGACGTTCACGCTGCGGCGGCTCCCCGTGTTGATCTGGCTGGAACGCGGTTCGTGCGCGGCTCGCGGTGCCGGCGCCAGGGGGACGACCCTCCCGTCACCGTGTGCCCGTCCCGCGACACCCTGCGGCGCCGACTCGTGTCCCGGATGGGACTTCGTCCGGGTGCGCCGCACAGCCGACGTTCCGGCCACGGCCGAGGCTACCACAGGGTGCCCCAGCGGGGCCTGCCGCCTGGCGGAATCATCCGCGTTCCGGTCGGCGTCCATGGGCACCGCACCCGGCGACGGGAACCGCAACCCCTGGACCCGCGCCGCGGCCCGGACAGGCACGAGCCGGGGCGACGTCCCGCTCCGGTCCTGGGGACCCGGGCCGGCGACCCCTGGACCTGGGCCGCAACCGTGGGATCCGCACCGGCAACCCCCGGAGCTGAGCCGCAACCGTGGGATCCGCACCGGCAACCCCCGGAGCTGAGCCGCAACCGTGGGATCCGCACCGGCAAC
>JAKAHX010000357.1 GCA_021814735.1 Chloroflexota bacterium
GCGGGCACGCGGCCCGCGCGGGGGAGTGGCGCGTGGCCCGCGGTGGCCGTGCCCGTCCGGGCGGTGGCCCGGGAGCGCCCGGGGGCCGCCCGCGTCAGCCCGGGCGGTGACTCCGCCTGACGATCGGTGCCGGGTTCACCAGCAGATCGCGCCGCGATCCGAACCGATCGATGATGCGATAGAAGTTGCGGCGGGAGAGTCGATCCCGCTCGGGCTCGGCCACGCTGGTGTCGCCGCGGTGCGCGTGCCGAACGGCGGGGAGCTCCAGGCTGACCCCCCGGCGATGGCGCCCGGACGCTCCCTCGTCGCGCAGGACGAGGCTCCACCACGCGTCCAGGTGGCGGTGGTACCGGAAGCGCTCGTCGAGCGGGCCGCGGGCCGCGTAGTCGTCGCGGCGGAAGGCGAGGAGGCAGGCGTCCACCGCGTCCACCTCGCCCGGCGGCGCGTCCTCGAACCGGTGCAGGTCGGGAGATACGGTGCCCCAGCCGCCGGCCACGGCCACCGACGGGTCCCGCAGCGCCGCGACCAGCGGGCCCACGACGTCGCCCACGGGCTCGACGCTCGTGTCGAGGAGGACCACGATCTCCCCCGTGGCGCGGCGGATCCCGGCATTGAGGGCGGCCGCGTGGCCCAGCGGCGCGCTGGTCCAGACCTGCTCGGGCCGCGACCCTGCCACGGGCGCGGTGGCAGGGCCATCCGGTGCCTCGAGCGCGGCTGCCTGCTCAGGGGTCGGGTCGTTGGCCACGATGACGACCTGGGTGCCGGCGGGCGCGTGCGCCCGAAGACCGTCGACGGCGCGCGCCAGGTCTTCCGGCCAGCGGTCGGCGGTCATCACCACGGTGGCCATGCCGGTCGCCGGCTCTGCCAGCCGTGACGGGACCGAGGTGCTCGCGCCGTAGCGGATGCGTCCGCCCGTTTCGACGTCGGGGGGATGTGCGGGCTCCAGCCTGAACCGCAGGCCCTGGTCGATCACCTTCCAGCCGGCGGCCTCGATCTCGGCGCGCAGCGTGTCCGCCGCGGCCCAGTCGCGCGCCGCGCGCGCGTCGGCGCGCTGGCGCGCCAGCAGTTCCACCTCGCGCGGGGCCGCACCGCCGGGCCCACTCATGCGGCATCTCCGGTCATGAGGCGGCAGTCTAGCGGACCGAGGGCGGAGCGCCCGCCGTTGCCCACCTGGACCGGCTACTCTGTACGCGGTGCGTCGCTCCCTCGTGGCCGTCCTCGTCGGGACCTTCACGCTCCGGTTCAGTACCGGGCTCACCGGAGCGATGCTGGTCTATTACCTGGCGGATCTACCCCGGCACGGTGGATCGCCGGTCGATCCCGCCGTCGTCGGCGTGCTGGCGGCGATCTTCTTCGTCGCCGAGCTGGTGCTGTCTCCGCCGTTCGGCGCCGTCTCGGACCGGCTGGGGCAACGGCCCGTCATGCAGCTCGGGCCGGTCTTCGGGGGCGTGGCGGTCGTGCTCACGGGGCTGACCACGAGCATCCCGCTGCTGGGCCTCACGCGCCTCCTGGAAGGTGGCTCGACCGCGGCCAGCGTGCCCTCGATCCTCGGCTACGTGGCACGCGCCACCTCGGACGACGAGCCTCTCCGTGGCCGCGCGGTGGCGCGGTTCGAGCTGGCGACCCTTGCCGGGCTGGGCGGTGGCCTGGTCGCTGCCGGGCCCGTGTACCAGCTCACCGGGCGCACCGGCTTCTTCCTCAACGCGCTCGTGTATCTCCTCTCGTGGGCCATCTACCGCTTCGCCGTGGAGGAGCTGCCGGCCGCCGAGCACGTGGCGAGCGCCTCCCCGCGGCCCGGGCTCCGGCGCTATCTCGAGCTGCTCCGCAGCTCGTACGTGTGGCTGCTGGCCCCCACCTGGATCGCGGTCAACGCCGTCATCGGGCTGTGGACCAGCCAGTCACTGTTCCAGCTGGTGCGACGGGCGGAGACCCCGTTCGCGCGCCATCAGGTGCTCATGGGCGGGTTCAGCCCCACGCAGGTCAGCGTGGGGCTCACGGTGGGCCTGGCCATCTTCTTTGCCGGCCTGCTCTACTGGGGTGGGCGGTTCCGGATGCTCCGGCGGACCACGATCATCCTGTACGGGATCGTCGGCGGTGCCGGGGCCATCGCATGCGCCTTCGTCGTCAACCACAGCGGGGGCCAGCCCCTGGTCGTTCCGGCCCTCTTCACGCTCGGCGCCGGCGCGGGGCTCTTCGTCCTGGCGGGCGCCACGCCGGCGGCGCTGGGCCTCCTGGCGGACCTCTCGGAGGCGCACCCGCTGGACCGGGGCGCGATCATGGGGCTGTACAGCGTCTTCCTGGCGCTCGGCCAGGTGGCCGGCAGCCTGATCGGCGGGGTGGCGGCGCAGTGGCGCGGCATCGACGGGCTCCTCGGCGCCACCGTCGTGCTGCTCGGGGTGGCCGTCGTCCCGCTCTGGCAGCTCCGCCTGTTCGAGCATCGGCTCGATGCGCTGCACGCGTCGGAATCCCGGGCGCCCGGCGCGCCCGCCAGCTGACCGGCGCGCCCGCCAGCTGACCGGCGCGCCAGCCGGTTGATTGACGCACCCGCCAGTTGATCGGCGCGCACGCCGGCTGACCGGCGGGGCGCAAGGACCGCTCGCCGGCCCATACAATCGCGCGTATGACCGAGACAGGAGCGGACATCCCCACCTACGGCAACTTCATCGGCGGCGAGTGGGTCGAATCCACGGGAGGTGGCACGTTCACCTCGGTGAACCCCGCCGACACGCGCGACGTGGTGGGCCGCT
>JAKAHX010000023.1 GCA_021814735.1 Chloroflexota bacterium
GCGGTTCGGGCACATCGGCCCACGGAATCGCCCGCACCAGCCTCCCGCGGGGGGCCGTTGCGCCCTATCGGCGGATGTGCGGTTCCTATAGTCTCCAACTATGAAACTGGAGATCACCCGAAAGAGCGACCTGGCGCTCCGCGCGCTGCGTGTGCTGGCCGCCAACGAGGGCACCTGGAAGGCGCCCGAGCTGGCGAGGGCCACGGGAACCACGCCCGGGTTCCTGGCGCAGGCCCTGAGCCCGCTCGTGCACCGCGGGTGGATCCAGTCGGCGGTCGGACCGACCGGCGGGTACTGGTACGCGGCAGCCCGGCAGCCGTCGCTGCTCGAGGTCATCGAGGCCATCGAGGGTCCGGCCCTCGATGCCGCGTGCATCCTCCCCGACAGCTCAGGCTGCACCGCGGCGGCGTCGAGCGTGCCGTGCGAGCTGCACCAGGGGTGGATCTCGGCCAGTGCGGCCGTGCTGTCCATGCTGGCCGAGACCCCGGCCGTCACGCCGTGCGCGCGGCGACCGCTGCCGGACGGCCATCGGTCGCGGCGGATGCCCACCGCCGCGATGGCGTCCCGGGCACAGTGATCGATCAAAGGAGACACCGTGGAAACAACCGCAACCCTCAAGCCCACCGAGCTTCGGGAGCCGGCACTCGCGCGGTTCCTGTTCGCTGACACGCGCGCGTCCTGGCTCTGGCTGGTCGTGCGCCTCTACCTCGCCTACGAGTGGATCAGCGCCGGCTGGGAGAAGGTGACCTCGCCGGCCTGGACCGGCGCCCAGGCCGGCACCGCCCTGAGCGGGTTCCTGGCCGGCGCGGTCAAGCAGGCCGGGGGCGCTCACCCCAACGTGCAGGGCTGGTACAAGGACTTCCTGACCGGCTTCGTGATCCCCAACGCCCACGCCTTCTCGTACGTGGTGGCGTTCGGCGAGACGCTCGTGGGCGTGGCCCTGCTCCTCGGGGCGCTCACCGGGGTCGCGGCCTTCTTCGGGATCTTCATGAACGCCAACTACCTCCTGGCCGGCGCGGTCAGCACGAACCCGATCCTCGCCTTCCTGGCGATCTTCGTCGTGCTGGCGTGGCGAAACGCGGGCTGGATCGGCCTCGACCGCTGGCTGCTGCCGATCCTCGGCACCCCCTGGCAGCCCGGCAGCCTCTTCGGGGCTCGCAGCCGGTCTGCCAGCTGAACGCGGCCCCGCGGCGCTGGCCTGGTGGATCGCGGACCACCCGCGGCGTACCGGGCCGGGCGGGCGGCCTCGCGGCGTAGACACCGTCGACTCCTCCTCCTGCCGATGGCGGCCGGCCCATGGGCCGGCCGCCATCGACGTTTCCGGCCGCCGAACCGCGGGCTCCCGTGCCCTACACTGCAGCGCTGATGGGAAGTGATCCCGGCCCCGACACCCGCGCGGGGACTCTCACGCCGGTCCCCGCCGCGGCGACCCGGTCCCTGCGCATCGCGATCGTCGCCGCCAACACCTTCGAGCACGACTCCCGACTGCTCCGGACCGGCCGAGCCCTTGCGGCCGATGGCCACCGGGTGACGCTGCTGGCGTTCGCCGCGCCGGGGCTCCCCGACCGGGAGGATCTCGGCGGGGGCCTCGAGGTGCGACGCCTGGCGGTCGATCGCCGCGTCACCGCGGCGTTTGCCCCGCTGCCCTCCCCGGCGCGTCGCGCTGCCGCCCGCCTCCTCGGGTTCCCTCCCGACGCCACCTCGCTCCCGCCGTCCGCGCCGCGCGGCCTCGACCGGCTGCGCGCTCCGCTGCGGCGCGCCGTCGAGATCGCCGCCCACCAGCGACGGGTGGGGCCCTGGCGCGACCGGGTCCTTGCCGCGGTCCCCGATGCCGACGTCTACCACTGCAAGGCGCTGGTCGCCCTGCCGGTCGTGGCCGGTGCCGCGGCGCGCGCGGGCGCCCGCCATGCCTATGACCTTGCCGACCTGCACACCGAGGCCGCGCGCCTGGCCCGGATGCCGGCGATCGTCCGCGCCGTGGTGCGCCGGCGCGAACGGGGCTGGGTCCGCCGCGCCGCGCTCCTGGCCGCGGTCAGCCCGGGTGTGGCCCGGGAGGCGGCGCGCCGCTTCGGCGTGCCGGAGCCGGTGGTGGTGCTGAACTGTCCCCCGGCCTGGCGGCCGGACGACCTCGACCCACCATCGTCGGACCGGATCCGGTCGGTGGCCGGCATCCCGCCCGAGCGCCCCGTGATCCTCTACCAGGGCGGGTTCAGCGTGGACCGCGGGATCGAGGAACTGGTCCAGGCACTCGACGAGCCGCCGCTCCGCGACCTCGGCGCCGCCGGCGTGTTCCTCGGCTATGGCCGGCTCCGGGATTGGCTCCTGGCGGAGGCGGCGCGGCGACCGCGCTCGCTCGTGGTGCTCGACGCCGTCCCGCCGTCCGAGCTGCTCGAGTGGACCGCGTCGGCCGACCTCGGCTACGTGGGGCAGCCCGGGCGGACGCTCAACCAGCGGCTCAACCTGGCCAACAAGCTCTTCGAGAGCATCATGGCCGGCGTGCCGGTGCTGGTGGCGGATGGGACGGAGCACTGCCGGCTGGTTTCCGCGGAAGGGCTGGGGGCGTGCGCGCCGATCGAGCCGCGGGCGCTGGCCCGCGTGGCCGCCGGGCTCCTCTCGCGTCCCGCGGAGGAACGGACCGCGATGCGCCGGCACTGCCGCTCCGTGGCGCTGGCACGCTACACCTGGGAGCACCAGCAGGCCGGACTGGTCGATGCCTACCGGCGCCTGGCCGAGGCGGTCGCGCGGGGCACCTCGCCGGCCCCCTGGCCCGGCCCCGAGGGAGGGCGATCGTCGGGGCGCGCAGGGGGGTCGTCAGGCTCCCTCCCGCGCGATGCACACCTGGAGGCGGAGCAGCGACCGTGAGCCGCATCGTGATGTTCGTCTTCAACGACTGCACCAACGATGCGCGGGTGCTGCGGGAGGCGGCCAGCCTCGTCGAGGCAGGCCACCAGGTGACGATCATGGCACGGCCCCGGGACGTGTCGTCCACCGCCGTGGAGCGGGAGCGACGGGACGGTTTCGAGATCGTGCGGATCCCGCTGCCGCAGGGCTGGAAGCGCTGGTACGTCCTGGCGCGCTATCCCTGGCGCGCCCGCGGCTGGATCCGCTTCCGCTATGCGTACGACGCGAAGCGGGGCCCGAAGGGCTGGGCGGAAGCCGTGGCGGTGACGCCGGTGGCCCTGGCCTGGATCGGGTGGATGCTCGTGCGGGCGCCCTTCTACCTCGGGTTCCGGTGGCTGCGCCACGGGCGAACCCAGGCGGGCGGCGACACGCTCGACTGGCTCACGCGCTGGCGCTACTCGATCGTCGGGTGGGCGCGCGCCGCGGCGGCCGCGGCACCCGAAGCGGACGCGTACCACGGCCACGATCTCTCGGGGCTCCCCGGGGCCGTGGCGGCAGCGGCACGCCACGGGCGGACCGGTCGGGGCTCGCGGCCCGCGCTCGTCTACGACAGCCACGAGATCTACGTGGAATCGGGGCGCATCGCCCGGCTCCCCCGCTGGGTGCGCGCGATCCTGTCCCGCCAGGAACGGGCGTGGGTGCGCCAGGTCGACGCGCTCGTCACCGTCAACCAGTCGCTGGCCGAGGACCTGGGGGCCCGGTACCACCCGGCACGGGTGGTCGTGGTCCGCAACTGCCCCGCGCGCTGGGACCCTCCGGATGCCCGGGAGCAGCTCCTGCGGCACGCCGCCGGGATCCCCGAGGATGCCCGGATCGCCCTCTATCACGGCGGCTTCTCCGCGCACCGCGGGATGGAAGAACTGGCCGAGGCGATCCTGCAGCCCGGCATGGAACGCGTCCATGCCGTCTTTCTCGGCTACGGGAGCGAACGCGCCAGCCTGGACCGGCGCGCGGCCGATCCCCGCTACGGCGGCCGGCTGCACGTGCTGGACGCCGTCCGACCCCACGAACTGCCGCCGTGGGTGGCCTCTGCCGACGTCGGCGTGATGGCGATCCAGCGCTCGACCCTGAACCACTACCTCTCCACGCCCAACAAGCTCTTCGAGTGCCTGGCGGCGGGTGTGCCGGTGGTGGCGAGCGACTTCCCGGAGATGCATCGCATCGTCCTCGACGACCCCGACGGCCCCCTGGGCGCCGTGTGCGACCCGTCGGATCCGGCCGCGCTGGCACGGGCGATCCGCTCGATCCTGGAGCTGCCCGCCGACCGGATGGCCGACCTGCGGCGGCGCTGCCTTCGCGCGGCGCACGATCGCTACAACTGGGAGACGGAGGTCGCCCGACTGACCGGGCTCTACGCCGACCTGCTCGGGGACGGCGCGGCGCGGTGACCGGGCACGGTGCCCGGTTGGGGCATGGGCGGCGCGTGTCGGTTCGCGGCCGCGCCGGCGTGGACCACGCGCGGTGAGCGGCCACGGCACCACGCCGCCACGGGTGGTGCTCCTCTTCGGGAACCCGGCAGAGCACAACTCGCGCGCGGTGCGCATGACGCGGAGCCTCGTCGATGCGGGCTGCACGGTCACCTGGATCGCACGGGCGGCGCCCGACCTCCCCCAGCGTGAGCTGCGGGAGGGTTGGCAGGTGCTTCGGGTTCCGGCTCCGCCGGGCCCGCGCTGGCTGCCGGCACCGCGGCTGCCCGGCGCGGAGTCGGTGCCCGGCACCGGGTCACCGCTGCGGCGGCTGGTCGTGGAGGGGCCCGGCCGGCTCCTGCAGGCACTGCGGTACGAGCTGGTGGCGCGCCGCTGGGCCGCCTCCGTCGAGCGGGCCGCTCCGCCCGCGGACCTCTGGCAGGCGGACGGCCTGGTGATGCTGCCGATCGCGCTGCGGCTGCGGGCGCGGCGGGGCGGCCGCGTCCTCTACGACTCCCTGGAGATCCACGTGGAGAGCGGCCGGTTCGCGCGCCTGCCCCGCGCGTGGCGCGTGCTCCTGGCGCGCCGAGAGCGCGCCTGGGCGCGCGCGGCGGACGCCGTGATCACCGTGAGCGCGCCGTACGCCGATGCCCTGGCGCCCCGCCTCGGGCTGCGGCCGGCGATCGTCATGAACTGCCCGCCCGCGCCCCCGGTGCCGGCCCCCGGCGAGGCCGGCGGGCCACCGCGCCCCCGGCGGTTCCACGACCTGCTCGGCCTGCCGCCCGGGGCCCCCGTGGTGCTCTACCACGGATACCTGTTCCCGCACCGCGGGATCGAGCGGCTCTTCGAGGCGATCGGCGCCATCCCGGGGGCGCATCTCGTGGTGATGGGGTTCGGGCCGCGCTTCGACGCGTATCGCGAGCAGGCGGCGGCCCTGCCCCATGCCGACCGTGTCCACGTCGTGCCCGGCGTCCCGCCGGCGTCGCTGCTCGAGTGGGTCGCCTCGGCCGACGTGGCGGCGATGCCCATCGAGGGCAACACCCTGAACCACCGGCTCACCACGCCCAACAAGCTCTTCGAGGCGCTGGCCGCGGGCGTCCCGGTGGTCGCCAGCGACCTGCCGGGAATGGCCGCGATCCTCGGAGAGACGGGCGCGGGCCTGACGTGTCGGCCGGACGATGCGGCCGAGGTCGCGCGCGCGGTCCGGGCGATCCTGGAGGCGCCCGAGGAGACCCGCGCCGCGTACCGAGCCCGCGCTCTCGCCGCGGCCCGCGGCACCTACAACTGGGAGCGCCAGGCGGAGGCGTACCTGGCGGTCGTGCGCTCGCTCGTGGGTGCGGCTACGGTGCCGCCGACGCCGGTGGAGCGAACGACCCGGGGCTGAGCGCGCTGAGCTGGTTCAGCGCGTCCTGCACGAGCTGCATCTCCTGCCCGTAGGCGACAAAGTCGCCGCGCGCCTGGGCCGCCTTGGCCGCCGCGAAGTGCTGGTTGGCGTACTGGATCAGGGCCGCCACGCTGGTCGGCAGCCCGCTGGCTCCCGGTGCGGGGCTGGGCGAGGCGCCGGCCCCGCCGGCCTGCCCGGCGTTCCCGCCCGACCCGGTGCCGCCGCTCCCGGTCGCCGCCTGGCTCCCGGTGCCGGCGCCGGTCACCACCTCCTGCAGGGCCTGTGCCAGCGTGTCGCCCCAGCCCACCGTCTGCGAGGAGGCGACGATCACCTTGGTCAGCTGGGGGAACGCCGAGCTGGTGGACTGCAGGTAGATCGGCTCCAGGTACACGAACGCGGTGCCCACCGGGATGACCAGCATGCTGCCGCGGATCACCTGCGAGCCGCTCTGGTTCCAGAGGCTGATCTGCGCGCTGATCACCGGGTCCTGCTCGATGCGGGACTGGACCTGGGTGGGCCCCTGGATGGTGGTGTTGGCGGGCAGTTCGTAGACGGCAACCTGGCCGCGTGCCGCGCCGTCGTTGCGGGCCGCCACCCAGGCGATCATGTTCGGGCGTGAGGCCGGCACCATGGGCTGCACCAGCACGAACTCCGGCCGGTCCTGGTCGGGGAGGCGCATCTCCACGTAGTAGGCCTGCGGCGGCAGGACCTGCGTGGTGCCCACCGTCACCGATGGGATCGTCCAGAGGTTGTCGCTCTTGTAGAAGCTGGCCACGTCGGTCACGTGGTACGTCGCGTACATCTGGGTCTGGGCGTTGAACATCGACTCGGGCGTGCGCAGGTGCGCCTGGAGCCCCGCCGGCATCGCGGAGAGCGGCTGGAACATGCCCGGGAAGACGCCCTCCCAGGCCCGGATCAGCGGGTCGGACGGGTCCGCCACGTAGAGGTGGATGGTGCCGTCGTAGGCGTCGACGGTGATCTTGACGCTGTTGCGGATGTAGTCGTAGGTGGCGCCCAGGCTCGTGTCGGTGTAGGCGGTCGCGTCCGGGATCCCGTTCGAGAGGGTGTAGGCGTCCTGGACGTACACGAGGTGCCCGTTCGGCGCCACCACCATGTAGGGGTCGGTGTCGAGGGTGAGGAACGGCGCCAGCGTGCCCAGGCGGTCGGCCAGGCTGCGGTGGATCAGCAGGCGCGTCTGGGCCGTGACCTGGTCGCTGATCGCCAGGTTCAGGTCCCCCAGGTTCCAGGCCCAGAAGAGCCGCTCCGCGATCGAGCCGACCGGCAGGCCGCCGCCCCCGGCGTACCGGGTGTCGACGTCACTCCCGTTCCCGGTACTCGACGGGTAGTCGAACTCCGCGCTCTTGGCGCCGACCAGGACCCAGGTGGACGGCCGCTGCCCGAAGTAGATCCGCGGCTGGGTGACGACCGGCGCGCCAGGGGACTCGGTCACCGGGAGGTTCTGGATGATCAGGCGGGGCAGGCCATTCGAGTCGACGGCGTTTACGGGGACCATCGCCAGGCCATATCCGTGCGTGTACAGCACGTGCGAGGCGATCCACGAGGGATTGGGAATCCCCTTCTTGAGGGCCATCTCGCGGGCCGAGAGCATGACCTCCGTGGGCTGGCCGTCGATGGTGTAGCGGTCGATGTTTACCGAGGTGAACGTGTAGTACTGGCGCACCGTCTGGAGCTGGTCCAGGGTGGCCGCCAGTGGCCGCGCGTCCCAGAGCCGCGCGTTGTCGAAGGTGGCCTGGTCGCCGCTCACGTCGCTGGCGGTCAGGCCAGAGCGGCCCGGGTCCGACGTGACGCTCCACGTGTCCAGCCCGAAGGCGCGCCGGGTCATCGCGATGTTGTTGGCGATGTACGGCGCCTCCGCGAGGTTCTGGCTCGGCTGGACCACGAGCTTCTGGTAGGCGAACGGCAGGACGGCGCCCGCGACGAGCAGCAGGACGTACAGCGTGCCGCCAAGGAGCGCCACCCGGCGGGCGAGCCGGCCGTCGTGGACGAGCGCCAGCACCACGAGGGCCACCGCGCCGAGCGCCGTCACCGCCGCCGTCACCGCGGCCAGCGGCAGGCGAACGGCGGCGTCCGCGGCGCCCACGCCGGTCACGAAGCCGTTCTGCGCGTAGGACAGGTCGTAGCGGCCAAGCCACTGGATGACCGCGACGTCGGCCAGCAGGAGGGCGCCCAGCACGGCGAGGTGGAGGAGGGGACCCCGACGGGCCACGTCCGCGCCGCGCACCGCCGCCACGCCGTAGGCGGTGCCCGTCAGCAGCAGCCCGGCGACGAGCAGCGCGCCAACCAGTGCGGCCGCCAGGTGCAGGAGGGGCAGGCTGAAGAGCCACCAGCCCAGGTCCTGGCCGAACACGGGGTCCACCACGGCGGGGCCCGTTGCCGCGTAGGGCACGCGGTGCAGCCACAGCGCCACCGTCTGCCACGATGCCGAGAGGGAGATGCCCAGGGCGAGCCCGATCAGCAGGGCCGCCAGGACCTGCGCGCGACGGATGGAGCGCCGCGGCAGGTTCGCGGTCGCCACCAGCCACGCCTCGCCGCGGGCGTCGGCTGGACGCGTGCGGCCGTGGGCCGCGACCTCGGCGTCCGTGGGATCGCGGGACACGCGCCAGGCGAGCGCGATGCTCACCAGCAGGACCAGCGCACCGCCCACGAGGCCGATCGCGAAGAGCGCCAGCTGGTAACGGAACTGGTCGGTCCAGGCGGTGCCGAAGCCCACGCTCTGGAACCACAGGTAGCCGGCCGCCGGCCCGGAGACCAGGTTGAGGACGACCCAGGCCAGCACGAGCACCAGGACCACGGCCACCACGCCACGCAGCAGGCGGCGGCGTCCACTGCGACGGGGTCCCGCACCCCCCGGGCGCCGCTGGGCGCCGCGGGCGAGGACGTCCTGGCCGTGGCTCACCAGCCAGTCGCCGATGCCCTCGAAGCGGGAGTCATCCGGTGGTCGCTGTGATGCCATGACGCGCTGTCACGCTCCTTCCTGGGGTCAGTGCGACACAGTACTCCGATGCCCGGCCTGCCGCCCACGCCGTCGGCGCCATCGACGCCCGGCCAGGGCAGCCGCGGGCCGCGCTGCCGCGAGGTCACAAGCCGCGCTGCCGTGACGTCACGGGCCGCGCTGCCGTGATGTCACGGGCCGCCGCCCCTGGGTCGCGGACCCGGCGCAGGGCCGGGCCGGGGCGCGCGTGCCCGGGCCGCTCATGCTACCGTTCCGGCTGCCGATGACGACTCCCGCCCGGGTGGCACCCGACGCTCGACCGGCCGTGGCCCAGCGGCCCCCCGGCTTCCGCGAACTCTTCCTGCGCCTCGACGGCGTCCGCCTGGTCCTCCGGGGCCTCCAGGACCTGCGGACGCGGGTGCGCCTCCTGCAGTACCTGGTTGGCACCGATCTCAAGCGCACGCACGCGGACACCGTGATCGGCCAGCTCTGGTGGCTCATCGACCCGTTCTTCTCGATGGCCATCTACTCGATCCTGGTGACCGTCGTCTTCCAGCGCAGCATCCCGGACGCGCCGCTCTTCCTCTTCGCGACGATCCTGCCCTGGCAGTGGTTCCAGACCTCGCTGCTGGATGCCACCACGTCCGTGACGGCGCGTGGCAACCTGATCCGGCAGATCCAGTTCCCGAAACTCGTCCTGCCGGCGTCGTCCACGCTCGCCGGGACGATCACCTTCGGCTTCGGGCTGCTGTCGCTGGCGGTGCTCTACCTCGTGTACCCGGGCCGGATCAGTCCCTGGCTGCTGACGCTGCCCCTGATCGCCGCGGTCCAGTACGCGTTCACGCTGGCCCTGGCGATCTTCTTCTCCGGGGTCAACGCCTTCTACCGCGACATCCAGAACCTGCTCCGTCACGCCACCCGCATCTGGTTCTACATGTCGCCGGCGATCTACTCGGTCACCGCCCTGAAGGGGAGCATCTTCGGCGTCGTGCTGGGCCTGAACCCGTTCACGTACATCCTGACCTCCTACCGGAACATCGCCTACTACGGCACGTCGCCGGACTGGGTGGGCCTCTCCGCGGTGCTGCTGCTCTCCCTGGTCCTCCTCGCCTTCTCGATCTGGGTCTTCAAGCGGATCGAGACCGGCTTCGCGAAGATCCTCTGATGCCCGGCACCAGCTACGCCATCGACGTCCGCGACCTGGGGGTCCGGTACAACCTGCACCTCACGCGGCGCACCACCCTCAAGGGGTCCCTCGCCGAGTGGGTGGGCCGGCGACAGCGTGACGACCACTACTTCTGGGCGCTGCGCCACGTCGACTTCCGGATCGAGCACGGCGAGTCGCTCGGCGTCCTGGGGCCCAACGGGGCGGGCAAGAGCACGCTGCTGCTCGCGCTGGCCGGGATCCTGGCCCCGGACGAGGGCTCGCTCCGGATCAGCGGCCGTGTCTCTTCGCTGCTCACGCTGGGCGCGGGCTTCGAGATGGAGGTCTCGGGGCGCGAGAACATCGCGCTGATCGGCGCGTTCATGGGAATACGCCACCGCGTGATGCGGGAGCTGACCCCGTCGATCATCGAGTTCGCGGACATCGGTCCCTTCATCGACGCGCCGGTGCGGACGTACTCCTCGGGCATGCGTGCGCGCCTGGGCTTCTCGATCGCCACCGCCATCGCGCCGGACATCCTGCTCCTCGACGAGGTGCTGGGCACGGGCGACGAGGAGTTCCGCGCGAGGAGCCAGCAGCGCATCCGCGACCTCGTCTCCCGGGCGCGCGCCATCGTCCTGGTCACCCACGACCTCAACTCGGTCGCGGAGTACTGCAACCGGGCGATCCTGATGGAGTACGGGCAGGTCCTGTACCAGGGCGAACCCACGGCCACCGTCGAGTTCTACAAGGACCGCGTCCGGAAGCGGAAGGCGCGCCTGGCCGAGGAGGAGGCGGAGCGGGCGGCGGCCGGGATGCCGTCGCCGGTCTCGCTCGACCAGCTCGCCTCCTCGTAGCGTCGCCAGTTGCCCTGCCTGCCTGCGGTAGCATGCCCGCCGTGACCTCCGCCGGCACGCCCACCCGGGTCCTGTTCGTCACGCATTCCTACTACGAGGAGGATCCCCGGGTCCGTCGCGAGGCGGAGGCGCTGGTGGCCGCCGGCATGTGGGTGGACGTGCTCGGGCTGCGCAAGCCGGGCGCCCAGGAGCGCGAGGTCATCGACGGCGTCCACGTGCGCCGGCTCGAGGTGCAGCGCCACCAGGGCGCGGGGATCGGGACCTACCTCGCCGAGTACGCAGCCTTCTTCGCGCGCGCCGCGGTGGTGGCGGTGCGGCTCCACGCGCGGCGGCGGTACGCGCTGGCCCAGGTGGCGACGCTGCCGGACCCGCTTGTCTTCGCCGTGGCACCCCTGCGCCTCGACGGCGTGCCCGTGATCCTGGACCTGCACGAGGCGATGCCGGAGTTCTTCCGGAGTCGCTTCCCGGCCGCGTCGCGGGGCCCGGTGCGCGCGGGGCTGCTGGCCGCCGAGCGGGCCTCCATCGGGTTCGCCACGCGGGCGCTCACGGTGAACGACGCGCTGGCCGACCGGCTGACCGCGCTCGGCGTGCCGCCGTCGAAGGTCGCCGTGGTGCTGAACAGCCCGCGCTCCGACCGGTTCGACCCGGGCGCCCACCCGGTGCGGCCGTTCATGGCGGACGGTTCGCTGCGCCTGGTCTACGCGGGGGCGCTGACCCCCCTCTACCAGCTCGACGTCGCGATCCGGGCGGTCGCGCTCCTCGCGCGCGGGGCGCGCGACCCTGACGCCGGCGCGGACGGCATCACCAGCCCGGGTGCCGGCACGGGCCAGCGCGTCGGCCCCGGCGCGGACGCGAGCGAGGATCAGCCGGCCGCCGCGCCGCTTCGCCCGCTGGACACCACGCTCGACCTGTACGGCCGCGGCGACGCCGAGCCGATGCTGCGCGACCTGGCTGCCCGGCTGGGGGTGGCCGATCGCATCCGGTTCCACGGTCGGATCCCGCTGGAGGCGGTGGCGGCCCGGATCGCCGAGTCGGATGCCGGCCTGGCGCCCACCCGCCGCGACGAGTTCACCGACTTCAGCCTCTCCACCAAGATCTTCGAGTACGCGGCGATGCGGAAGCCCGTGATCGCCTCGCGACTGCCCACCGTCGAGCGCTACTTCGGCCGCGACACGCTCGCCTACTTCGAGCCGGGGGACGCGGGGTCCATGGCCGACGCGGTCCGCGGCCTGGTCGACGACCCGGAGGCGCGGGCAGCCTCGGTCGATGCGGCGCAGGCCCGCGTCCGCGAGCTGTCCTGGGAGCGCGAGGCGGCGCGATACGTGGCCCTGGTCAGGAAACTGGCACGCCCCTGACACCGGCGGCCCATCGGTCGGCCAGCCAGCGGATCCCGCCGGGCACCAGCCGGGCCACGCCGGCATCGATGGCCGATTCGGCGGCCAGCACGTCGTAGCCGTCCAGGCAGAGGATGTCGGGCGGGTCCGTGCGGTCCTCGCCGGCCGACGGCCGCGCTGCGCGTGCCGCCTCGACCACCTGCTGGCGAGCGGTGGCGAGGCGATACTCGGGCCGGGCGGCGTGCACGGCCGCTATGCGGTCGGACGCACCGGGGTCGCGGGCGAAGCGCACCACGCGGCCGACGAGCCCCCTCGGCCGCTGGCTCGGCCGTGCGTCGCGAACAGCCGCCTGGTAGCCGGCGTCGAGGTCGATCGCGATCACCCGGCCCAGGCCCGCCGGGACCGGCTGATCGCCGGGATCCTCGGCCGTGACCAGCGTGAGCGCGGCCAGCAGGTCCGTGGGGAGTGGCGCGAGGAGCCTGGCCGCCTGGACGCGGTTGAACGCCACCACGAGGGGGAGCGCGTGGGCCGGAAACCGGACGGCGG
>JAKAHX010000358.1 GCA_021814735.1 Chloroflexota bacterium
CACCTGTGGTCCCTCGCGGTCGAGGAGCAGTTCTACGTGCTCTGGCCGATCGCGCTGGCCGGGGGCCTGGTGCTCCTGCGCCGCCGCGGGATGCTCGCGCTGAGCCTCGCAGGCGCGGCCGGGTCCGCGCTGCTGATGGCGTGGCTCTACCGGCCGGACGTCGACCCGTCGCGCGTCTACTACGGGACGGACACGCACGCGACGGGCCTGCTCCTGGGCGCGGCGCTGGCGTTGGCCTGGACGCCCGCGGCGGCCGCGGCGCACGACCGGGGCGGCTCGACACCGGCCGCGGCGACGGGCGAGCAGCGACCGCTCCCCCCCTGGCCGGAGGAGCCGCCCGAGCAGCGGCCGGCACGGCCTCCGATCGACCGCCGAGCGCCCGTGCTGGGGCTGCTGGGCGTCGCCGGGCTGTTGGCGATCGGCGCGGCGTTCGCCTGGCTCGACGAGTTCGAGCCACTGCTCTACCGGGGCGGGTTCGTGGCGGTGGACCTCGCGGTGGCGCTGGTCATCGTGGCCGCCGTCCACCCGCTGGGCTGGATCGGACGCCGGGTGCTGGACCGCCAGCCGCTGCGCTGGATCGGCGAGCGCTCCTACGGCATCTACCTGTGGCACTGGCCGATCTTCACGCTGACGCGCCCGCAGCTGGACGTTCCGCTCGACCCGGTGCCGGATCTCGTCCTGCGGCTGTCACTCACCCTGGTCGCCGCCGAAGCCTCGTACCGGTTCCTGGAGACACCCATCCGGCAGGGGGCCCTGGGCCGCGCGTGGGCGGCGTGGCGAAGCGTGCCGCGCAGCCGGCGCCTCGCCACGTTCCGCTGGCCGCTCGCGACGAGCGGCGCCCTGCTGGCCGTCGCGCTGCTGGTCGGCGCGCGGGTGGCCGGCGCGTCCGCCCCCGCCACGCCCCCCTACCTCGCGGTGACCTCGATCGACGCCGGCGGCCCGGCGCTCCCGGCATCGCCGGCGCGCGTGACGGGAGCAAGCGGCGGGGTAGAGAGCGGCGCAGCGGGCGAGACCGCCGGCGTCGGGATGCCGCAGGCGTCCGGGTCGGCCGCGGCGTCGGGCGCGCCGCAGGCAACAGACGCCGAGGGTGGCGCGGCCGCGCCGGCTGCAGGGAGCCTGCCGATCCCTCGGGGCCCCATGGCCGGACTCCCGTACGGCGGCGGGTCGGTGCCGGCCGCGACCGGTGCAGCGGCGAGCGGTGAGCCGACATCGCCCGCCGGGACCGGACCGTCGGCGACGCCATCGGCGGCCCCCCGTCCATCGGTCGCGCCGGTCCTCGCGATCGGCGACTCGGTCATGCTCGGGGCCGTGACGCAGCTGCGCTCGGCGATCCGCGGTATCGAGGTCGATGCGGCAGTCGGCCGTTCCTTCGGGGCGGGCCTCGACATCCTCCGGCAGCGCCAGCAGGCTGGGCTCCTGCCGGGCACGGTGGTCATCGGGCTCGGCGACAACGGCTGGGTCACCGACCAGCAGGTGGACCAGGTGATGCAGCTGGCCGGCGGCCAGCGCCTGGTGGTCTTCATCAACCTGAAGGAGCCGCGCAGCTGGGAGTCGCACGACAACGCCGTCCTGGCACAGGCGGCCGCGCGCTTCCCCAACGCGCTGCTGGTGGACTGGCACGACCTGGGCGACCGCCACCCGGAGTACTTCTGGGACGACGGGATCCACCTGCGCCCCCAGGGGGCGGTCGCGTACGCGGCGCTGCTGGCCGGCGCGCTGGCGAAGGCGCAGGCGACGGCCACGCCCGCCGCCTCGGCAGCGGCCACGCCGGTCGCCTCGGCTGTGGTCATGCCCCTCGCATCGGCGGCGCCAAGCGGCACCGACGTCGGCCAGCCTTCGTCGCCCGTGCCCGGCGCCAGTTCGGCGACGTCCGCGGATCCCTCGCCCCAGGGCTCGCCCGCGGGCAGTCCCTGACCGCGGGCTGACCGCTGCCGGACCCCCGGCGGGGGCACCGGGACGCGACCCAGGCCGAGCCCTGGCGGGCCGCGTGCCGGTCACGATCCTTCGAACTGCGCCTCCAGGCGGTCCACGAAGACGGCCTGCGCCTCCTTGATGCGGCGGCGCGCTTCTCCGGGCTCGAACCACGCGACACGGTCGATCTCGGGGAACGCGTGCAGCTGGCCGGAGCCGGGCGGCCACTCCATCTCGAACGTGTTGCTGCGGGCGCCGGTCTCGTCCAGGTCGCCCTCCAGCGCCCACGCCCAGACGAGCTTGCCGCCCTTCTGCCGCGTGGAGCCCAGGGACAGCGGCGACCCGGAGGGCAGCCGCACGCCGGTCTCCTCCTCGAACTCCCGCCGCGCCGCCGTGGCCAGGTCCTCCCCCGGGGCCGGCTCCCCCTTCGGGATCGACCAGTTACCCAGGTCGCGCTTCGCGTGGAACGGGCCACCGGGATGCGCCAGGAGCACCTCCAACCGGCCGCCGCGCCGGCGATACAGGAGGATCCCGGCGCTGACCCGTCCGCCGGTCCCCGGCGCCGCCTGGCCCGTGCGCGTCGTCACAGGGCGCACGGTACCGCCGCGGGCTCGCGCGCGCCAGCCCCGCGACCGTGGCACCATCGTGTCGTCGTTCCCCCACCGTGCCGGGCGGCGGGTCCGCGCGCACGCTCGGCAGCGCCCACGAGAGGCATCCGTGGAACCATCCGACGAAGGCCCCGCGTCCGTGACGACGCCTTCCCGCCGGCCGCTGCCCGCGGTCGGCCTCGTGATCTTCGACAACGACGGCGTCCTGGTGGACAGCGAGGCGATCT
>JAKAHX010000359.1 GCA_021814735.1 Chloroflexota bacterium
GCGCGGCCACACCGAGCATGCCGAGCAGGACCGCGCGCTGGCGGGACCGGGCCAGTGCAGCCTCCACCGTCGGCGGTTCCCGCAGGGCGTCGGCACGCGCGAGGCCAGGTGCGATGGCGGGCGCGGCAGCACGCGCGTCACCGGCCGCGATGGCGGGAGCGATCGCAGGTTGGACGGCGGGCGCGGCGGCACGCGCGTCGGCGGCCGCGATGGCGGCCAGCGCTCCGGTGACACGATCGGCGGCCACGTGGTCGGCAGCCGTGCGGCCAGCGAAGGCGGGGTCAGCGCCCGCGCGTGCGGCGGGTACCCGGGCGCCGACGCCCTCGGGCGCCGCGCGCATCGCCTCCCCCTGGGACGCCGTCATCTCAGGGGGCGCCCATCGGGACCGGCGGGAACGACGGCAGCGCCAGCCCCGGGTGGATCGCCTCGGCCAGGGCCTCCAGCCCCTCCACGATCCGGGGCCCGGGGCGCGTCACGATGGTGTCGTCGATGGGCCGGACGGCGTGGGTCCTGACCGCGGTCATGCCCCCCCAGCCCGGGCGGGCCGCCACGTCAGCGGCGGTGGTCCCGTAGTTCGCGTCCCCGAGCACGATCACCTGCGGGTCCGCCGCCACGAGACGCTCCAGCGAGATCGAGTAGACCCCCGCGATCCCGCTCGTGATCGGGATGCCGCCCGCCCGCCGGATCATGTCCGTGGTGAAATCGTCCGGGGCCGGCGTGTAGATCGTCTTGGTGGCATCGAGCTCGTAGAAGACCCGCGGGGCCGGGCCGGCGGCGGTCGCGGCGGCCGTCACCTGGTTCATCTCGCTGGTCAGCGTGGCCTCCAGCGAGGCTCCGGCCGCGGCCGCGCCGGTCGCCTCACCGACGAGTGCAATGTCGCGCAGGACGGCCGGCACGGTCGTGGCGTAGAGCACCATCACCGGGATCCCCAGGGACCGAAGCGTGGCGATGTCGGTCGTCGAGGTGATCCCCTTCCAGGCGATGACCAGGTTCGGCTGCGCGGCGACCACCTTCTCGGTCTCGACGCCGGTGTAGCTGGCCACCTGCGGGATCGACTTCACCGCGGGTGGGTAATCGTCCGAGCTGGTGACCCCCACGATCTTCGGCCCCTCGCCGAGTGCGAAGAGCGTCTCGGTGACCGAGGGCGCCAGGCTGATGATCCGCGCGGGCGCGGCAGGGATCGTCACCCGCGTCCCCTCGTCGTCGGTCAGGGTCAGGGGAAAGGCCGGGCCGGCGGAGGATCCCGGGACGAGCGCGGCGGAGGGCGAGCCGGCGGCAGAACCCGGGGCAGGCGATCCCGCGGCGGAGCCACCCGGGAGCGCGGCCGCGGACGGCGACCCACCCGCACTGGCCGAGCCGGCCACGGTCGACAGGCCGACCGGTGACGATCCCGGTGCCGAGGAGACGGCCGGGGTGGCGGCCCCAGCGCATCCGGCGACCACCAGCGCCAGCAGGAGCGTCGCAACGCCCAGCCTCGATCGGCGCGAGGACCGGGGGGAGTGGTGGTGGGCGAAGGGCCCGGAGCGTGCGGCGAGCATGGTGCCTTCCCTTTCTCTCGAAGGTACGAGCACGACCGCGGGCCCGGCGACCGGACTTCCAGCCACGAGCGGATCGGCCGCCTGGCTGGTCACCGTAGCGGGACTGTGCCGGAATCACACCGGCTTCGCGGATCCCGCGGTCCTGTTCTCTGGGTTGTCCGGGGAGTCTACTCCGTGGGCGAAGCCCCCGGGTGGGCGTCCCCGTCTCCCTGCTGTGTCGGCGGCGCGACGCCTCCTGTCGGCGATGCGCCCGACCCCTCCCCGGCGGCCGCCTTGCGCAGTTCGCGACGGAGCAGCTTGCCGACGCCGGTGCGCGGCAACGTGTCGACGAACTGCACCTGGCGAGGCACCTTGTGGCTGGCCAGGTTCGCGCTGCAGTGCTCCACCACCATCTCGACCGTGAGCTTCGCCCCGGGCGCCGGCACCACGAACGCGCGCGGGACCTCGCCGAGTCGCGGGTGCGGCGCGCCGACCACCGCGGCGTCCCGGATCAGGGGATGCTCGAGGAGAACCTCCTCGACCTCGCGCGGCCAGACGTTCATGCCGCCCACGATGATCACGTCCTTCTTCCGGTCGACGATCCGGAAGTACCCGTCCTCGTCGCGGGTGGCGATGTCGCCCGTGTGGAGCCACCCGTCGGCGTCGAGGACGAGTGCCGTCTCCTCGGGGTTCTCGTAGTAGCCGAGCATCACCTGGGGGCCGCGCACCAGCAGCTCGCCCTCCTCGCCCGGCCCGAGCTCGTGACCGTCGAGCATCGAGACCACCCGGGCGTCGGTCGAGGGGAACGGGACGCCCACGGTGCCCGGGCGGCGGTCGCCGTAGAGCGGGTTCGAGTGCGTGACGGGGCTCGCCTCGGAGAGCCCGTAGCCCTCCACGACCCGGCCGTGTGTCACCTCCTCGAAGCGGCGCTGGACCTCCAGGGGGAGCGGCGAGGCGCCGCTGATGCAGCCGTCGATCGAGGTCAGGTCCAGCGTGGCCGCCCGCGGGTGCACCGAGATGGCCTGGTACATGGCGGGCACCCCGGGGAACATGCGGGGGCGCTCCCGGCTGATCGTCTCGAGCATCTCCAGCGTGTCGGGGCGCGGCAGCAACACCTGCCGCTGTCCGAGCGCGATGGCCATGTTCATGGCCACGGTCATCCCGTAGATGTGGAAGTACGGGAGCGCGCCCAGGACCGCCTGGCCCGGCGTGGCGCC
>JAKAHX010000360.1 GCA_021814735.1 Chloroflexota bacterium
ATCGCGGTGGCCGTGCTCATCGCGATCGCCTACGCGGCGTTCCGGCGGCTCGTGACGCGCCCGGCGCGGATCACGCTCTCGCGGGACGCCTTCCTGGTCCTGGTGCTGATCGCCGGGATCGTGGCGGCCGAGCTGGTCGAGGAGGCGTTCCGGCTGGCGCGCTACGGGGACCCGTACGCGCACGCGGAACTGGTGGCGTGGCCGCTCGGACAGGCCATCGCGGCACCCCTGGCACCGGGCACCCAGCAGGCGATCTTCGCCCTCGCGTGGTGGATCAACATCCTGCTGGTCTCCTCGTTCCTCGTCTACCTGCCCGGCTCGAAGCATCTCCACGTGGCGACGGCGTTCTTCAACACGGCCTTCCGAAAGCTGGCGCCGCGAGGCGAACTGCCAGCCATGGACCTCGAGTCCGAGACGGCCACGTTCGGCGTGCGGACGGTGGCCGACCTGGGGTGGAAGGACCTGCTCGACGCGTTCACCTGCACCGAGTGCGGGCGCTGCCAGTCCCAGTGCCCGGCCTGGGCCACGGGCAAGCCGCTCAACCCCAAGACCTTCATCATGGGGTTGCGGCAGATGGCGATCGCCGCGGAGGCGGGCGTGCCCCTGGTCCCCGCGCTGCCCCGTGTCCCCTGGATCCGCCCCTCCGACGCGCCGGGACGTCCGGGCCCCGCTGCCGGTGGCGAGGGCCACCTCGCGACCGAGGCGCTGGCGCGCCCCGTGGTCGACGCGGCGATCCCCTACGACGCGGTCTGGGACTGCGTCACCTGTGGCGCGTGCGTCGAGGCCTGCCCGGTCACCATCGAGCACGTCGACAAGATCGTCGGCCTGCGGCGCAACCTCGTGCTGGAGGACAGCCGCTTCCCGGCGGAGGTGACCGCGGCGTTCACGAACATGGAGCGCCATGGCAACCCCTGGGGCCAGCCCCGCACCGCCCGGCTCGACTGGGCCAGGGGGCTGCCGTTCGAGGTGCCCGTGGCGTCCGAGGTGGCGGCGCGCCGCGAGGCGTCGGTGCCGGTCGCTCCCGGGGAGACCGTCGGACCGCACACGGCGCCGGCGGAAGATGGGCCTGCGTTCGACGTCCTCTACTGGGTGGGGTGCGCCGCGGCCTTCGACGACCGGAACCGGCGCGTGGCCAGGGCGGTCGTCACGTGCCTCGAGGCGGCAGGGGTGCGCTACGCCGTCCTCGGCCACGAGGAGAGCTGCTCCGGCGATCCCGCGCGGCGCATGGGGAACGAGTACCTGTACCAGATGCTCGCCCGCGCCAACGTGGAGACACTGGACCGGTACCGGCCGCCGCTCATCATCACCGCCTGCCCGCACTGCTTCAACACGATCTCGAACGAGTACCGGCAGTTCGGGGGCGAGTACCGGGTCATGCACCACAGCGCGTACCTGGCGCAGCTGATCGCCGAGGGTCGCCTGGCGGCCACGGCGGCCGGCGGCACGGGGGGCACGACGCCCGCCGCAGGCGAGACGGAGCCGGTGCCCTCCACCCGCACGGTGACGTACCACGACTCGTGTTACCTGGCCCGCTACAACGGCGTGGTGGAGGAGCCGCGTGCCGTGCTCGGCGCCGTCCCCGGCCTGGAGCTGATCGAGATGGACCGGCGCGGACGCCAGAGCTTCTGTTGCGGCGCCGGCGGGGGCCGTATGTGGATGGAGGAACGCCGGGGGATCCGGATCAACGCCGAGCGGACGCGCCAGGCCCTGGAGACGGGTGCGGACGCGGTCGCCACGGCGTGCCCGTTCTGCCTGACCATGATGCGTGACGGGGTGGCCGACGCCGTCGGCGCGGGGACCGCCCCGCGGGAGATCCAGACGATCGACATCGCGGAACTGCTGGCGGCGAGCCTGGACCGGGGCCCGGGCCTGACGCCGCGGGGGGAGGCGACGAACCAGGTGCCGGCGCTGGCCGGCGCCACCCAGGAGGAGGAGACGCACCCATGAGCGGCCGCCTCACCCAGGAGCAGATCGACCTACGGGACGCGGTCGGGCAGCTGGCCCGCGAGCAGATCGCGCCCCGCGCGGCGGAGATCGACCAGAGCGGGGTCTTCCCGCGCGACGTCGTCGAACTCTTCGCCCGGCAGGACGTCTTCGCCCTGATCTACCCGGTCGAATACGGGGGGCTGGGCGGGACCCTGCTCACCAACTGCCTGATGATCGAGGAGGTCAGCCGCGTCTGCGCCACCAGCGGCCTCATCCTGGCCGTCCAGGCGCTCGGATCCCTGCCGCTGCTGCTGGCGGGGAGCCACGAGCAGAAGCGGCGCTGGTTCCCCGGCCTGGCCAGCGGGTCGCTCCTCAACGCGTTCGCCCTGACCGAGGCCGGTGCCGGCTCCGATTCGGCGGGGATCCGCACCCGGGCCGTCCGCGACGGCGACGGCTGGCGGATCACGGGCACCAAGCGCTTCATCAGCCAGGGGAGCGAGGCGGACCTGGTCGCGGTGGTCGCCGTGACGGACCCGGAGGCCGGCCGCCACCGGGACCTCAGCATCTTCTACGTGGAACGCGGGACGCCGGGGTTCGAGGTCGCGCGGCTCGAGCACAAGATGGGGATCCGCGGTTCCCCCACGGCCGAGCTCGTGTTCGACGACGTCCGGGTGCCGGACGCGAACCGGGTCGGCGAGGTGGGGGAGGGGTTCCGCATCGCGATGCGGACCCTCAACCGGAGCCGGCCCGGCGTGGCAGCCCAGGCGGTCGGGATCGCCCAGGGCGCCACGGACGTGGCTGT
>JAKAHX010000361.1 GCA_021814735.1 Chloroflexota bacterium
AGAGGCCCTGGGTGACGTGCTCGACGAGGCGGATGGGGGTGGCCCCGGTGCGCGATGAGCTGATCGGGCACGCCGAGGCACTCGAGCGGATCGGTGAAGCCGCACTCGAGCGTGACGGGGTCCGGCGTCTCGTGGCGACGGACGAGGCGGTTGCGACGCACCTGGCGACGTGCGCGACGTGCGCCGCCGAGCGCGATGCGTGGGTGCGCCTGACCGACGCACTGGTCGACGCGCTCACCGCCGACGCCGAGCCCTCCGGCGCCATCGGCCCGGAGTCCCTGCCGTCCGCCCCGGGTCCGGCGGCGCGGCCGTTCATCGCGCCGCCAGAACGCCAGCTGGCCCTTCCGCCCGATCTCCGGGAGCGCACGTTGCGCCTCGCCGCCAGCCGCGGCACGCGCCGCGCCCCCGCCGGGTCCGGCGACCACGTGCTCGTTGCCATGCCCCGGGCACCCGAACGTGCCCGCCGCAACCGCTGGCGACTCCTGGCCGCCGCGGCGGCCGTGGTGGTCCTGGTCGGCGGTGGCGGCCTGGTCGCGGACCTCGCCGTCCAGCGAGCCCAGGTCGCCCAGCAGCGGGACGCGGCCCGGGCCGAAGCCCGGCAGCTTGCCGGGGTGACCGGGATCCTGGACGCGCTGCTCGCGGAGCCCGGGCACCGTGTCGCGGCGCTGGCAAGCGTGGCCAGCGGCCAGACCGTGGGCTCCGTCGTGTGGGGGCCCTCCAGCAGCCGCCTGGCGGTGGTGACCGGTGCGCTCGCGGCGCCCCCGCAGGGCGCCACCTACCGCTGCTGGGTGGAGCGCGACGGCGTCCGACGCGTGATCGGGGAGATGCAGTTCGGCGAGGGTCTGGCGTACTGGGCCGGGTGGGTGGACCCGTCCAGCGGGATCGGGCCCGGGAGCCGCATCGGGGTGAGCCTGGTGGAGGGACCCGCGGCGTCTTCACCGCCACCAGCGGTGTTGCTGGCCTCCTTCTGATCGTTGGCCTCCTTCTGATCGCGAGGGGCTCGTCACGCCTCTCCCGCGCCGCACCGCCGGCCGGCGGACGCGGCACGCCGGTGAGGGCGCATTTCGAGGCGGCCCGTTCTCGGGTAGGCTCTGCGCCGTGAGCGTGCGGGAGACCATCCACAAGGTCCGGTCGGTGCGGCTGGTGCCGCCCGACGATCCCGACTACCTGGCCGCCATGGCGGAGCAGGCGCTGGCGCACCGGCGCTTCGGCCCCAAGGAGGAACAGACCGCGACCTACCGGGTGAGCGGGCGTGTCGAGACGGCGGTTCGCGCCTGGCTCGCCGAGCGGGTTGCCCTGCTGCCCGAGCGGGTCGTGGCGGCCGAGGTCCTGTTCCGCGACGCGCGCAGCTACACGCCCCTCTTCCTGGAGCTGGACGCCGTCGAGGGGCGGGACGGGGTGCCGGAGCGCATCTTCGAGGTCAAGTTCACGAGCAACGCCGCCGCCCTCCGCCGCGGCTTCGGCCAGCTGGCGCGGGCGCGCTCGCTCCTCGAGACCCGCTACGATCGCGTGGAGACCGCGGTCGTGCTCGTGCAGGCGGACCGCGGGCCGCTGGTGCTGGACGATCCTCGCCTCGAGGACGTGATCGCTATCGAGGCCGGGGACCTCACGTCCGGCGGCCCGCTCCCGGCGCGGGCACTGCTCCGTCTCGACCCGGAGTGCCTCGCCCCCCACCTGGCCGAGGAGGACGCCGCGCTCCTCCAGGACGCCCGGGACGAGAGCGACGCGAACGTCACCGCGCGCCAGGAGCGGCTGGCCGCGGTCGAACGCGGGGAGACGCTGGCGCCACGCGAGCGGCCCGTCCGGCAGGGAGCCACGCTCACGTTCGGTGGCGAGCCCGGGGGCGACGAGGATCCGCTCGCGGATTCGCCCTTCGCGGCACTGCGTGGGCTGGCTGTCGACGGAACCCAGCCCACGCGGGACGGGGCCGACGTGGCACCGCGCAGCGTCGCGGTCGCCGGGCCGGGAGCGCCGCCGCGGGGCGGCCGAGGCGAGGAAGGCCGCCGGTGATCCGGCCGGGCCGTTGGCGCGTCCGTCGCGATCCCGCGCCCGCGAAGACCGGGAACCGGGTCCCGCCGGGCGAGGTCATCGAGATGTTCGACAGCATCGCGCCCTCGTACGATCTGATGAACACGCTCATGACGCTGGGCCGCGATGCCGGGTGGCGGCGCGCAGCGGCGGACGCCACGGCCCTCCAGCCGGGCGACGCCGCGGTGGACGTGGCCACCGGGACCGGCAAGCTCGCGGCGGTGCTGGCTGAACGCGTCGGACCGTTCGGACGCGTGGAGGCCGTGGACCTGTCCGAGGGGATGATCGCCCGCGGCCGGCGGACCTACCGGGACCTCGTGCAGCTGCACTTCGGGGTCGGCGACGCGCTCAGGCTGCCCTTCGGTGACGACGAGTTCGACGCCGCCACCATCGCGTTCGGGCTCCGCAACCTCGCCGACTACGAGACAGGGTTCCGCGAGATGGCGCGCGTGGTGCGACCGGGCGGCACCGTGGTCTGCCTCGAGCTCTCCCTGCCGCGCTGGCGCGCGATCGCGCGCCCCTACCACGCCGTGTTCCGCCGCGTCGCGCCGGTGATCGGAGCGTTGGTCGCCGGTCGGCGGGGTGCCTACCAGTACCTGCCGGACTCGCTGGACGCCTTCCCCTCGGCCGAGCAGCTGGCCGCCACGATGCGGGCCGCCGGCCTGGTGGACGTGGCGTTCCGCCGGCTCAGCACCGG
>JAKAHX010000362.1 GCA_021814735.1 Chloroflexota bacterium
TCGCGGGTGCGTGTCATGCAGGAGACGACGGGGACGCTCCAGGGAGAGGATGACACCATGAGGCCAGATCGACTGTCCGGCCAACCGCGCGGACCGGGTCGCCCCGGTCCTGGGGCGCGCGCCCGGGTCAGCGCGTGCGGACGCGGACCGGCTGCAGCCGGCGCGAGTGCCGCCGCTCGAGCAGGGCCGCGAGTTCACCCATGACCGCGGCGATCTCGTGCACCAACTCGTCGGCCTGGCGCCACGCCTCGGTCCCGGGTCGCGCCATCCGGCGACGGCGCATCGCTGCGCGGCTCGACTGCTGCAGCTCGCTGAGTGTGTGCTCCATGTCCGGCATCGATACCACTCCTTGGGGTCGGATGCCTCATCCGGTACCCGTCGCTCTGATGTTCGTTCCGGAGTGTTCAGCGGATGGTGCCGTGGCGGTGAAGAAAGCGACACGGGGCAGGCGGAACGTGTAACGTCGGCGACCGCGCCCGCCCGCCCCTCGCCGACCGGCGCCAGCCGGGCCCGGGCCGGAGGGCCGGGCAGCGCTGCATGGCCCGCATGTCGGCCGCCCGCCGGTACCTTCGGCGGGGTGCCCGGCGTCACCGGCTGGCGCTAGGGTGCCGGCATGTCGCGCGTGCTCGCGGGAGCCTCTCTGCTGCCTGCGCTCCTGCTCGGGGCGGCCTCGATCGCGATCCTGGCCACCGGCCGCGGCATCGTGGCGGCACTGGTGCTCGCCTTCGCGGCCATCGGCGTCCTGATCGGCGTTGCGGCCACGGCGGCATCGGTCGGCGTGTCGGCACGGGCCCTGCGGCGCGAACTCGAGCGCCTCGCGGACGGCTCGCTGGAGGCGGTTCCGCCCCCTGGCCGGTTCGGGCTGCTGGCGCCGGTCGCGCGCGGGCTCGCTGATCTCTCAGGAGCGTTCAGGACGGCCCAGGCGGCCGCGACCACCGATCGCCTCACCCGGCTGCCCAACCGGACCTCGATCCTCGCCCAGCTCTTCGGGGAGGTGGACCGTGCGTCCCGGTACGGGCGGCCGCTTGCGGTCGCCTTCCTCGACCTGGATCACTTCAAGGTCGTCAACGACACGTACGGGCACTCGGTCGGCGACGCGGTCCTCTGCGGCGTCGCCGATGTCTTCCGGCAGAACCTGCGCGCGATCGACTTCGCCGGCCGGTACGGCGGCGAGGAGTTCATCGCGATCCTGCCGGAGACCACCGTGCAGGAGGCGGCCGCGGTGGCGGAGAAGCTGCGGCTGCTGGTCATGGGCGCGCGGTTCGACGCCGGGGACGGCACCCAGTTCGCGGTGACGGTGAGCATCGGGATCGCGGGCGGACAGGGGCAGCGACTGCGGGTGGACGACCTGATCCGGGACGCGGACGCCGCGATGTACTCGGCCAAGTCGCTCGGCCGGAACCAGACGTACGTCTTCAGCGAGCCGGACGAGGACGCTCGCATCCCGCGTGCGCCCATCTCGCCGGCGGGGCGCGCACGTGCCAACGAGGTGGGCGACACGGCCCGGCGGGCGGCCGAGGCCGCGCTCTCGGCGGCGGTGACGCCGCTGCCGCACTACCGCGGCAAGCCCTCGTCGCTGATCGCCGCGATCGCGGTCCGGCTCGCGCACGAGCTCGGGTTGCCGGCGCAGGAAGTGGAGCGGATCCGCGTGGCATCGCTGCTGCACGACATCGGCAAGGTCGCCGTGCCGGAGCAGATCCTGGAGAAGCCGGGCCCGCTCACCACCGACGAGTGGCAGTCGGTGGTCCAGCACCCGCGCATCGGGCAGGTGATCATCGACCAGGTAGCGGCCGTGCGCGACGCGGGGGCGATCATCCTCCACCACCACGAGCGCTACTCCGGCCAGGGGTACCCGTACGGGCTGCGCGGCGACGACATCCCGCTCGGCGCACGGATCGTGGCGATCGCCGATGCCTACGACGCGATGATCCACGACCGGCCCTACCGGCGTGCCGTGAGCCACGAGGAAGCGGTCGCCGAGCTGCGCCGGCACGCCGGCGTCCAGTTCGACCCCGCGCTGATCGACCTCTTCTGTGACATCTTCGCCCGGGAGGCGCCGGTGCCCGATCCGGCACTGCTGATCGCGCCCCCGACGAGATCCGCGCGACCGGGCGAACGGCGGACACCCCGCCGCGCGGCGTCGGCGTGACGGAACGGCGAAGCCGGAGGAGTGCCGCCCGCCGTGCGCCGGCGGCGGACGATGCTGCGCCGGCGGCCCACGACGCCGCGGAGCGGCCGTCCGCGCCCGGCGGAACCACCGGTGATCCCCCGGGCGGACCCGTTCGGGCCGTCGAGTCGTCACGGACCAGCGCCAGCGGCGTGGGCGTCGGCGGGCTGCTGCGCCGGTTGCGCCTCCTGCTCGCCGGGGACCAGGCGCCGGTTCCCGAGGTGCAGCGGAACCGGAGCCTTGGCGTGGCCGGACCGGAGGTCGAGTTCGCCGCGTACGCCGAGGACTGTCTCGTCTTCGGGTACCTGCGCCTCGACGCCGATCGCCTGACGGACACGCTCAACGAGCACGATGCATACGCGATCGTGGACACCCTCGTGGTGGCGCTGGAGGACGGGCGCTCGATCGACGTCGGCGCGTTGACCGTGCGCCGGGACGAGGTGCTGGCGGTGCGGGCCACGGGCCCGCGCGGCAACCTGGGTCGGCGCTCGCGCGTCCGCCCATTTCCCGTGGCGCTTGGGACGGGGCCGTACACGATCCACGGATACGTGCACACG
>JAKAHX010000363.1 GCA_021814735.1 Chloroflexota bacterium
ACGTTGAACATCATGACCGTGAAGGACAGCGCCCCGAAGGCGGCCAGCAGCGGCACGGTGCGGTTGTCGAGGACCTGCTTCACGCGCTGCGTGGCGATCGCCCAGACGGGCACCGTCGCCCCGCCCAGTCCCAGCGAGACGATCGGACTCAGATAGCCGTCGGGGATGTGCATCTCCGCTCCCTCCAGATGCGTGGGGACGCAGGTGCAACGTGTTGCAGTGCGAAGTCTAGGCGGGGCCGGGAACCTTGGGCAGGGCCGTTCCGCACGCGCCCGGCGGGCGATCGGGTACGCCCCTGGCGGCGCGTCCGGCCTCGGGGGGCCGCGGCTCGGCGCTGCCACCAGGGGGCCCGTCGTCATGACGCTCAGTACGGTCGGTCCCGCCAGATCCCCGCGTGGCCCAGTGCCCAGCGTGCGAAGACCCGCACCAATCCCACGCGGAACGGGCCCTCGTGGAGCCGCCTCGGCGACGTGGCGATCCAGCTGTCCCGCAGGTGCGTGACCGCCACGCCGCGACGCTGCAGCCGGACCAGGAAGTCCCGGTCCTCCGCCTGGTGGAGCCGCTCGTCGAAGCCGCCGGCCTCGAGGAAGATGTCGCGCCGGCAGTAGAGCATGTTCGCCCGTATGGCGAAGAGGCGCTTCCCGAGCTCGATGATCGAGAAGAAGCCGCGGTCGATGAGATCGGCCGAGTCGGCAATCATCCAGACGCTCCCCGCTGGCGCGCCGTCCGCGGAATGGCGCACGATCTGCTCGAGCAGGTCGGGCGCCATCCGCGAGTCCGCGTCGAGGAAGGCCAGCACGCTCCCACGTGCCGCACGGGCGCCCCGGTTCTTGGCCCGCGCCACGCCGGCCACCGGGTCCTCGAGCACGCGAACCTCGAGCTCCGGGTGGCGTGACGCCGTCTGGCGCACGACCCCGACCGTGCGATCCGTCGTGGCGTTCACCGCCACGATCACCTCGATCCGGCCGGGCGGGAGCGTCTGGGACGCAACCGACTCGATCGCGGCTGCGACGTACGCCTCCTCGTTGCGTGCGGGAATGACCACCGACACCCAGGGCCCGTCCGCCCTCCGCTCCATCCCGACGACCGCTTCGCTCTCCGGCCCCCTGGTCCGGCCGTCCCTGCCGGGCTGGACCCCGTCCGGCCCGGTCGTGACACTGGCCGTGCCGGCGGCGCGCGGGCGCGGTTCACGCATCGAGCACCTGCGCGTAGGTTGCCGGCGTCCGCTCGCGCAGCAGGGTCTCCAGGGCCTCCAGCGTGCGTCGGCAGCTGCGGGACCTCCGGGCCCCCGCCGGGTGGAGGAACACCCGCACCACGGGAAACGCCCGCCGCGTGCCCATCACGAGGGCCCGCTCGACGTCGACCAGGCGTTCCTGCACCGGTCCGGCACCCATGTAGCCCGTGGCGGGAACCGGGCGGAAGCTGCCGGTTTGCAGGTCGAGGAGGCCGGAGAAGCGCACGAGATACCGGAAGCCGTGGGCCGCCAGGATCCCGGGGAGTTCCGGGGTCGAGAGCCAGGCCGGAGCGCAGAACCCGGTCGTCTCGAGGCCAATGGCCCTCAGCGCGGCACGTCCGGCGGCCACCCGCGCAGACGCCGCGGCGGGCGGCAGCGCGAGGAACTCGGCGGCGTCGCCGGCCGCGAGTCGGGCCCGCATCCGCCCGGTCAGTGGTCCCCGGAGGGGGCCTGACGCGCGGTGCGCCCAGCCATGCAGGACCATCTCGGTCCCTTCGCCGGCCTCGGCCTGCAGCAGCTCGACCAGGTCGGGATGCATGGCCAGCGAGTCCGAGCCCGGTTCGGCGGGAATGACCTTCAGCACCCGCGGCAATGCGCCGAGGTCGCTCAGGCGCGCGAGCAACCACCGGACGTCCGCGATCACGGACGGGGCGACATCGTGCACGGAGACGACGACACGGCGCGTGCCCCGCGCCTCGAGCCGTCTCGCCGTCATGCGACAAGGATGCCTGCGCGAACGCACTCGTGGCAACCGGTCTGCGCCCCGGCGCGCGAGGGTCGGGGCCGCCGCGGCCGGGCCAGGGAGGGCGCCGCAGGATGGGCTGGCCGCCTCAACCCTGGACGGCCGTGCGGCGCGCCCGGCGCGCGAGTTCGACGAACGGCCGGATGCGGACGCCCAGCTCCTGCTCCGTGCGCCGGAAGGCGGCCAGCCGTTCCGCGTCACTGCCCTCGACCGCCGCCGGGTCCTCGAGGCCCCAGTGGAGGCTGTTGTGCTCGCCGGGGAAGACCGGGCAGACCTGCCGGGCCCGGTCGCAGACGGTGATCACGTAGTCGAAGGGCTGGCCGAGGAACTCGGTGACGCTCTTGGAGCGGGCACCCGACCAGTCGATCCCGGCCTCGGCGAGCACCTGCACAGCCAGCGGGTGGACGTCCCTCGGCTCGGTCCCCGCGGAGAACACCTCGAACTCCGCCCCGCCGTGCCGGCGCAGGAGTGCCTCCGCGATCTGGCTGCGCGCCGAGTTGCCGGTGCACACGAAGAGCACCCGGATGGGCCGGTCGGGCATCGCCTGGTTCCTCCTGCTGCGGCCGGCGGCCGCGATGGTGTCCTCGAGATCGGCCAGCTCGGCGTCGAGTCGCTCGAGCTCCGCGCGCTGGCGAGCGATCTCGGATCGCCGCTCGTCGAGCACGCGCACGACGTCCGTGCCCTGGGCCCCCTGTTCCAGGCACCGCGACGCGAGGTGCCCGGCCTCGAGCGGGGTCAGGCCCGAACC
>JAKAHX010000364.1 GCA_021814735.1 Chloroflexota bacterium
GCAAGGCCGGCGCCCGGCCTGCCTGGCGCGGCGGATCCGCGCTTCGATGGCGCGGCTGGAGGGGGCGGACGAGAGGATCGTCCGCGTCATTACCGGGATCTCCCGGGCCTCGGGCGGGTAGTCGCAGGCGTGCGATCGACCCACGAGCTCGTCGCCCAGGCCCAGCGCGAAGACGATCTCCGTGGCCGCAGGGAGGAGGGAAACGATCCGCACGAACCGAGTCTATCGGCTGTGAGGGTCTCCGGCCTCGTCCCGGAGCGGGAAGCCGGGGGCCGGGTGCCGACCGCGAGAGACCACGGCACGACGGGACGGCGCCGACGGGGAGGCCGGCGGCCACGGTCCGCGCATGCGCGGCGGGTTCCGGCGGACAGTGCAAGGCCCCGGCGCCTGGGCACCGGGGCCTGACCGCGCCCGGTGGGCCCGGGCGGAGCGGGATCAGAAGGCCGTCAGGCCGGCTTCAATTCGTTGACCATGGCGCGCGCCGCGGCCTTGTCCGTGTACCACAGGGCGTTGAGGGGCGTGTACTTGGCCCACTCCGCGGGCACGGCGTCCTCGGCGAAGATCGCGTTCACCGGGCACTCGGGCTCGCACGCGCCGCAATCGATGCACTCGTTGGGGTCGATGAACAGGGTGCGGTCCACGCCCTCCTCGAAGTGGATGCAGTCCACCGGGCAGACCGACACGCATGCCTGGTCCATCACATCGACGCACGGCTCGGCGATCACATAGGTCATCGGGGCTCTCCTCAGTCTCCAGGTCCGGACGCGCGGCCTGCCGTCATGTTACGACGACGCGCATCCGGTCGAAGGTGCCCGCGGCACATCCGGCGAGCCCCAGGGCCGGCCACCGAGGCCGGCGGGTGCCGTGCCGGCCACAGCCGCCGGGGTCCACCGTGGCTCCGTCCGAAGGGTGCCCCCCGGCCGATCAGATCGCCACGGATGGCGGCACGCCCGGCGACAGCACGATGCCCCAGCGGTGGCCGGCCAGCGTCACGGCCGGCTGGCTCCCCTGCCAGACGGCGACCCCCCACCGATGGCCCGCCAGCGCGATCTCGCCCGTCGCCGCCGCACCCATCGCGTACCAGCGATGGCCGGCGGGCGCCACCGCGGGGTGCCGCTCCGCGCCGCCGCCCGCGGACTGCCGGGTGACTCCGGATGGCGCCGAACCGGCCGCGGTGAAGGCAGCGTGCAAGGACGGTGTCAGCACCATCCCGAGGACCAGCACGACCACCGGCCACGCCACCCCGAACGGACCCCGGGCGACGCTGCGCGGAGAGCCCTGCCGCGCCGACCGGCATGCCGTGGGCACCATGCCGCACCTCCACTCCCGTTCCGGATCACCGACACGGGGAGGGTAGACGACGGCCTTCGACGGCAACTGCACTGCGCCTGCATCGCCACTTATCTCGCGGGCCGCTCCGCGCAGGGACCGATCACCGCAGGGCCGGCGGTCGCGCCAGCGGGAACCCCGGCGCGCCCACCTCGGGGCGAGAACCTCGGCGCCGAAGCGGACCGGCTACATGCCCTGCGGCGTGTAGTTCGGGTCGAGGTACTTCTCCGGGTCGTCCTTGAACTCGAGCATGCAACCCTTGCCGCAGAAGTAGTAGGTGGTGCCCTCGTACTCGTACGTCCACTTGGCGGTGGCGGGGTCCACCTCCATGCCACAGACGGGATCGATTGCGCTGGCCATGTCGTCACCTCCGGAGGGCCGGTCCGCACGGACCGACGCGCTTGATACTCCCCGGTAGTATAGGCGGAACCGTCTCACGGAGGAGACCGATCGCGTATCGGCGCGGGCAGCGGGCGGCGGTGCCCGCCGGCCACGCGCAGGTCGGGTCGCCGGCGCCTCCGGCGGCGCGGTAGCATCAGGTCATGGCGGGTGTGACAGACGCGCGTGCGCGCCTGGAGGCCGAGCGTGCACGGCTGCTCGACGAGATCGCCGCGGTGGAGATCGAGCCGCCGGAGCCCATGACGTACGGCTCGCAGGCTGCTGCCGCCTCCCAGGTGTTCGATCAGAATCGTGCGCGCGCCCTCCGGGAGCGGGCGGAGCGGGAACTGGCCCAGGTCAACGCGGCCATTGCACGGCTGGACGCCGGCACGTACGGGCTGTGCGCCGCCTGCGGCCGCCCCATCGATCCGGCACGGCTCGAGGCGCTGCCCTGGGCCCTGTACGACCTGGAGTGCCAGCGCAAGGCCCGGTGACACCCTCGGCGGTATGCTGCCGGGCGTGACTGAGCATCGCGGCTCGCAGTCCCGGGTCCCGCCCCACGCCACGGCGGACCGCAAGCTGCTGCAGACCCGGCCCTACCAGGACGTCTCGTTCCTGGAGACAGACGCCTGGCGGTCGCTGCGCATCCTGGGCGAGTTCGTCAGCGGCTTCGAGACGCTGGCCCGCCTCGGCCCCGCCGTGACGGTCTTCGGGTCGGCGCGGACGTCGCGCGAGGATCCCATGTACGAGGCCGCCGTCGTGCTGGGCCGAGGCTTGGCCGAGGCCGGCTTCACCGTGATCACCGGGGGCGGCCCGGGGATCATGGAGGCTGCCAACAAGGGCGCGCAGCTGGGCGGCGGGCTCTCGGTCGGTTGCACCATCGAGCTGCCGCACGAGCAGCGGGTGAACGACTACACGGACCTGTCGATCAGCTTCCGCTACTTCTTCGTGCGCAAGATGATGTTCGTCAAGTACGCGCAGGGGTTCGTGATCTTCCCGGGCGGATT
>JAKAHX010000024.1 GCA_021814735.1 Chloroflexota bacterium
CCGTCGCCAGGACGCGGTGGCCGCTGCGCGTCACGCGCCGGACGAACGGCGCCATGGCTGGTGCGTCGGCCCCGGGTTCGAGCACGAGCTCGAGGCGCAGGTCCCCGGCAAGCCCGTTCTTCAGGCTCGATGGCGTCCCTTCCACCACCACCCGGCCGTGGTCCAGGATGGCCAGGCGATCCACCGCGCGCTCCGCCTCGATCACGTTGTGGGTCACCAGCAGGACGGCCGCGCCGTCGTCGGCGAGCCGGCGCACCTGCGCCCACAGGAGACGGCGCCGCACCGGGTCGACGTCGTTGGTCGGCTCGTCGAGGATCACCACCCGACCCGGCGCCACGGCCGCCATGCAGAACGACACCAGCCGCTTCGCGCCGCCCGAGAGCCGGCCACCGTCCACGTCGAGCCACTCGCCCATCTCGAGCTCGGCGGACAGGTCCGCCGAGCGGCGGCGCACGACGGGCGCGGGGGCCCCACGCAGCCGTCCGACCAGGTCGATCGCCTGGCGCGGGGTCAGCCCGGCGATCGGCACCTGGGCCTGCGGCTGGATCGAACAGCGGCGGCGCGCCTCGTCCGGGCTGGCCACGGCGTCGAGCCCGTCGATCCGGATGGAACCCGCGTTCGGCCGCAGCAGGCCGATCACCTGGTTCGCGAGCGTGGTCTTGCCGGCGCCGTTGTGGCCCAGGAGGCCGTACACCTCGCCGGCCTCCACCCCCAGGGTCACGCCGTCGCTGGCCCGGACGCCGCCATGGTAGGTCTTCGTGACGTCGTCGATCTCCAGCAGCATCCAGTGGCCTCCCGGTCTCCGCCGAACGCCGGGGCCCAGCTCGAGATTGCTGGCCGTCCCCGGCTACACATACCGGACGGTATCCCATACTGGGACGTACGTCAATACTGATCAGTATCTAGATACCTGATGGTATGCTGCGTCGGTGAGCACCGAACGACTGGGACGCCAGGCGCGCAAGCAGCTGACGCGGCAGCTGCTGATCGACGCCGCAGCCGCCGTCTTCGCACGACAGGGGTTCGACGCGACCTCGCTCGACGCCGTGGCCGAGGCGGCGGGCTTCACCAAGGGCGCGGTGTACTCGAACTTCCGCGGCAAGACGGACCTGATCATGGCGCTCATCGAGCGGCGCATGTCCGAGCAGGTGGAGCAGGCCGCGCGTGCGTTGGCGGGGGCCACCCTGGACGAGGCGATCCGGCGGCTGGAGGCCCGGCCCGGGACGGAGGTCGGCAAGGATGGGGGAGCCGGCGCCCGTGACGACGCGGACACGGGCCGCCCCGTCCCGGTCGGCCGCGACTGGCTGCGCCTGATGTACGAGTTCTGGCACTATGCGATGCGGGACGAGCGGGCGCGCCGGGCCCTCGCGGAGCAGTACGAGCGGGCCCGCACGATCACGTCGCGGATGATCGCGGAGAAGTACGAGGAGGCGGGCACGACACCACCGATGCCCGTGCGCGACCTGGCGATCCTGGTGGAGGCGGTCGGCATCGGGCTGGCCTTCCAGGCGGCGCTCGACCCGGCCGCGGTCCCGCCCGGGTTGCAGGGCGAGGCAGCCCGGCGACTGCTGGCCCCGGCGGACGCAGGGACGCCGTCCGGGCCGGCGGCGCCCGGTCCGGCAGGCCCCGGGACCGGCGAGTCATCCACGATGGAGACCACACCCCCGTGAGCGCCGCGCGCCGCCCCCCGGTCCGCTGGGGGATCCTGGGCACCGGCCGGATGGCGTCGACCTTCGCTGGTGATCTGGCGCGCGTCGCGGACGCGGAGCTGCGCGCGGTGGGGTCGAGGACCCGCGAGTCCGCGGACGTCTTCGGCGACCGACACGGCGCACCCGTCCGTCACGCGGACTACCGGGCCCTGGTGGAGGACCCGTCGGTCGACGTGGTCTACGTGGCCCTGCCGCACCCCTGGCACCACGCATGGGCGCTGGCGGCGCTGCAGGCGGGCAAGGCCGTGCTCGTGGAGAAGCCCTTCACGGTCACCGCCTCCGAGGCACGCGAGCTGGTCGCGACCGCGCGGCGCGAACGCCGGTTCCTGATGGACGCCATGTGGTCCCGGTTCCTGCCGAGCATGGTCCACGTGCGGGAGATCCTCGATCGCGGGGTCCTGGGCGAGATCCGGACCGTCCAGGCCAGCCAGGGGATGCAGATGGCGCACGACCCCGGCGGCCGGTTGTTCGCCCCTGCCCTGGGCGGCGGCGCGCTGCTGGACCTGGGGATCTACCCGGTCTCGTTCGCGTCCTTCGTGCTGGGCACGCCACGCTCGGTGACGGCGGTGGCCACGCCGACCGACACCGGCGTCGACGCGCAGTGCTCGGTGGTCCTCGGCTACGCGACCGGCGCGCACGCCCTGCTGCACGCGACGCTCGAGGTGGACACCCCGAGCGCAGCCGTGGTGGCCGGCACCAAGGCCCGTCTCGAGCTCGAGGGTCCCGTGCACGATCCCGGCCAGGTCCGCCTGGTGCGCGGCTCACCGAGGCGCACCGAGGTGCTCGACGCATTCGCCCTGGCGGATCCCGGTCACGGCTGGCACCACGAGGCCGCCGAGGTGGTCCGCTGTCTGCGTGCCGGCCTGCTCGAGAGTCCCGTCATGCCCCTCGACGAGTCGGTTGCGATCATGGAGACCCTGGACGAGATCCGACGCCAGGTCGGCCTGCGCTACCCCTTCGAGCCCCCCGGCACCTGATCCACGTCCCGGCTGCCCGGGACAGGTGCGCGCCGATGGACACGGACTGCGACTGCCAAGGCACGGTCTAGCACAGCGCTGGTCTCCTCGAGCCACGCCGTTGCCGAGGCCGCGTCGGGGGCCTCCCGGCGGGCAGCCAGCGCGACCTCGCGGAGGACCGGCCCCCGGAACCGCAGGAACAGCTCGACGTGGTCGCCCATCGACATCCCGCTCGCGGCGACGATGCGACCGTGGGCCACCGCGGCCGCCTCCAACTCGCGCAGCCACGTGCGTCGCTCGGCCGGTTGCGTGGACTGCAGCCAGTGCACGAGCGCCATGGCGAGTCTCCGGCCCTGCACGCGGAGCGCCTCGTGCTCCGGTCCCGCGAGGAGGCCCGACCGTCCCGCGCACTCGCTCGACCGGGCCGCACGGCGACAGGCATCGACGATCCTGCGCGCGTCCATGCCGGGACGCGGGGCCACAGCCGGGATCGATCGAGTGCCGGGCAGCAGGCGCATCACCGCCGAGCGGGCCAGGCGCCGGTGGCCACCTGGCGTGGTGATCGCGTCGAGCGTGCCGGCGTCGCACCAGCGGCGCAGCGTGGCCGCCGAGACGCCCACGAGGGCACTCGCCTGGCGGGGCGTGAGCCACTCCTTTGCTCGCGCCACGTCGGCGCGGTTATCGACGGGCGAGGGCGGCTGCATCGGTGCGCCGAAGCACGCCCAGGCCGCCGGTCCCGGCAGGGCCGGTGGGGAGGACCGGCTCCGCGTGGCACTGCGCGCAGTAGGCGGGCTGGTGGCAGTAGGCGCATGCCGCGGCACCCACCTCACGGGCCACGTTCGCATGGTTCAGCACCATGTCGTCGTGGGAAACCTTCACGGCAGGGGTCCGGTGGCAGTTCTGGCAGTAGGTGCGGGTGTGACACGCCCCGCACGACTGGCTAGACGGGTCATCCGACGCGAGGCCGGCCTTGTGCCCGAAGACCCACAGCGGGTCGTTGTGCGAGGCCGGACGCTGGCCGATGAGGACGCCCGACTCGATCGCGCCGACCTGGGGGAAGGTGTGGCAGATGGCGCACTGGGACGGGATCGCCTCGCCGGTGACCCTGCCGTCGACCACCCGGTAGTGCGCGCCGTCGTGGCAGCGGAAGCAGCCGGGTGAGGCCTGGTGGCCCAGATTGTCGGGATAGGTGGCCTGGGTGACCCGCATGTCGGGCGTGGCCACCAACGCGTAGACGCTCTGGATGCTGGCGATCGCGGCATCGATGGCCCCCTGCCGCGCCGCCGCGACCAGCGGATAGCGCTGCGCGTAGAAGTCGCCCAACCCGGCGATGGCCGTCGCCGCGTCGGCCTCCGACGGATAGTCCGTCGAGAGGAGGGTGGTCGCCTCGCGCTTGATCCAGGGCAGTGTCGTGCTGATCTCGCCGGCATCGATGCGGTCGTCGATGGCCTGTCCGATGCTCGGCACGCCGTGCCCGACCCGGTTGTGGCAGTCGATGCAGTCCATCCGGCGGAGCCCCTCGGCCCGCAGGCGCGCGAGGTCCGGCCCGACGTCCGACGAGACGGTGACCGCGTCCGCGGCGATGAACTCCTCGCGCTCCCCGCCCGCCTCCTGGATCGCCACGTAGTCGATGCGCCGGGCGCGCGGGTCGGCGCTGGCGTACTCCACGTCCGACGCGATGTGCCAGTGCACGCCTCGCGCGACGGTCTCCCCGCGGACGGGCTGCAGCGAGGCATCCGTCACCTGCGCCGCCGGCGACCCGAACCCGACGGGGCGCACGACCAGCGCCACCGCGTCCCGGGTGTTCGCCTCGTCCGGCTGGTACTGGTTCCGGAGCACCAGCCTGATGGGGCCGCCGTTGGCGATGAGCGGACCGATGTCATGGCACTTCAGGCAGGTGACGCCGGTCGGCGGCAGCAGGGCATGGTCGGGGGCCGGGATCGGCCTGGGAAACGTCCCCGTCAGCACCTCGACGAGCTGCCGCGTGCCGTTGACCTTGGCCTTGACCCAGCCCGCGATCCCGGGTTCCGTGTGGCACTCCACGCAGGGGACCTCCCGGTGCACCGACGTCTCGTAGGCCTTCAGCTCCGGACCCATGGCGTGGCAGCGTCCGCAGAAGTCCGTGGTCTCCGTCCACTGCACGGCGGCCACCGTCCCGACGGTGAGTGCCGCGCCGAAGGCGCCGACGAGGACGAACAGGACCAGGAGGCCGCGCCGGCCGGCGGCCGGCGCGCCGCGCACGCGCCGAACGGCGCCCCGGATCACCCGGCGATGGCCTGCAGCGCGGCGCGCATCGACGGCGGGTCGAGGCTGCCGATCTTCATGCCTGCGAGCTTCCCGGAAGCGTCGATGAAGAAGTGGGATGGGATCCCGAGGATCCGGTACTCCGCCGACAGCCGTTCGTCCGGGTCGGGCACGGTGACATAGCTGATGCCCACGCGCCCGGCGTAGTCGCGCACCGACGCCGCATCCTCGGACATGTAGACCTGGAGCACCACGAGCCCACGGGCCTCGAAGCTGCGGTAGGCGGCCTCCACGTCAGGGTTCTCCGCCCGGCACGCCTGGCACCAGCTCGCGCCGAACGTCAGCCAGACCGGGTGCCCGACGTAATCGCTGAGGCGGACCTGGCGCCCGTCCGTCGTCGTTGCGGTGAAGTCGGGCGCGGGCCGTCCGACCACCGGGGCTGCACCGGAGGCGGTGCCACTGACGGAGACGGCCGTCACGCTGCCGGAGGCCGGGGCCGACGACCCCCGGTCCGAGAGGAACGCGGCGGCCAGGATCACCGCCGCGGTGACCACCAGGATCAGCAGGGTCGGGATCGCGCGGGCGGCACGGCGGCCGGCGCCGCTGTCGGTTGCCAGGTCCTGGAGGCGGGTTGCATCCATCTCGAGCTCCCGGGATGCGTCCATCTCGGCGTCCGGCCTGTCGTCGCCGCGCGGCCCTAGTCCAGGCCGCTGTAGCTGTGGAGGCCGCCGAAGAACAGGTTGCCGAAGTAGGTGAAGAGGGTCGCCGCGAACCCGAGGACGAGCAGCCATGCCGCCCGCGAGCCACGCCAGCCCCGGACCACCCGCGCGTGCAGGTAGGCGCCGTAGATGAGCCACGTCACCAGCGACGCGGTCTCCTTCGGATCCCAGCTCCAGTAGCTGCCCCACGCCACGTCCGCCCAGACGGCGCCCAGCACGATGGTGAGGGTCAGGAACGGGAAGCCGATCACGACCGAGCGATAGGAGATCTCGTCGAGCAGCTCGGGCCGCGGCAGCCCGCGGCGGCCGGCCTCCGGCTGGACCAGGTGGAGGAGCGCGGCGGCGAAGGCGACCGAGAACGTCCCGTAGGCGACGATCGCGACCGCGACGTGGACGGTGAGCAGGAGGTTGTTCTGCAGTGCCGGCACCAGGGGCTCGGAGACCGAGGGGATCGTGGTGGCGTAGAGCAGCAGGGCCAGCGCGATGGGCAGCGCGATCAGTCCCAGCACCCGTTGGTGATAGCGCCGCTCGAAGTAGAGGTAGACGCCGGTGACGCCCCACGCGAACGCGACGGAGAACTCGTACATGTTGGCGAACGGTCCGTGCCCCACGGCGATCGTGCGGAAGACGAGCGAGGCACCGAGGAAGACGAACGTGAGCCAGGCGATCAGCGTGCCGTAGGTGGCCAGGACACTCGGTCCCCGCGTCACGAACGTGATCGACGGGCCGCCGCCCACCGCGGCGACACGGGCACCCGCCGGGGCCAGCGCCGTGCGCCGGTGTGCGACCCGCACGGACGCGAACGCGATCGCGTAGCAGAGGAGCGCCAGGGCCGCCGACAGGAGACCGGCGACGAAGCTGTATTCCGACATCTTGAACATGCGCGCCGTCCTCCTTCAGTGCGCCGCCCGACCGGCCAGGTCGCGGCGCAGGTCGTCCACGAGGTGCTGGAACTCGGACTGGAATGCGACGTCGTGGCGCACGAGCGCTCCGATCCGCACGTTGCCGCTGCCCTCCCGGCGAGCCACCTGCGCCCAGATCCGCCGGTTGGGGAAGAAGAAGACGAGACACACGCCGAGCATCAGCGCGATCGCGCCGGACCAGACCAGGGCCTGGCCCGGGTCGTGCGCCACGATCAGGCCGGTGAACTCGAGCTCCCGGACGAAGGTGACGGTGAGTGGCCCGACGGACGCCGGCCTGCCCTGGTCGATCACCCTGACACCCAGCGGCGACTGCGAGTCGACCGGGTAGACCTCCACCTGCACCTGCCCCGGCCGGATGGTGGCGCTCTGCTCGCCGGATGCCGTGGCGACGACCAGGACCCGCAGGCCCTGGTCGGCAAGCGTGAACTGCCCGATCCGCTCGCTCCCGTCGTCCGACGCGTAGAGCAGCGGGACGCCCTGGTCGAGCAGCGTCGTGCCGCCGGCGTCGGCGACCCGGAGGGCCGCGGCCGGTCCGAAGAACGACTGGTAGAAGCTGATCCCCTCGAAGCGCAGCGGCTGGTTCACCCGGACTGTCTGCGCGGCGACTCGCGCGCCGTTGCGGTACAGGACGACCTCGCTGGCGTAGTCGCTCGGCGCACCGGTGACCGGGTCGTAGGTGTCGGTGAACGCGGTGGCCTCGAGCGCCAGGCCCGTCCCGTGTCCCACCTCCACGCGCGAGCCGATGGGCGCCGCGAAGCCGGCATCCCGGAACCCGAAGCTGGTCCCGATGACCACGCCGGCGAGGAGGAGGACCAGGCTCAGGTGCGCGATGACGGTCCCGAAGGGGGTCCACCGGAAGCGGTCCGCGTAGACGTGCACGCGGTCGTCCCGCACGACCGTCACGACGCGATACCGCCGGCGTCGCAGGGCAGCCACGATCCGCTCCGCCGTCAGTTCGGCCGACCCGCCGCCGTCGAGCGTCGCGCCCAGCGCGGCGCGGTCGAAGACGGACGGACTCAGCTCGAGCGGCGGCCGGGTGGCCTGGCGCCAGAGCTGGGGAGCACGGTTGGCCGAGCAGGCGACGACGCTCGTCATCAGCAACGCCACCAGGCCCCGGAACCAGATCGACCCGAACATCGAGAAGAAGCCGAGCGCGTCGAAGATCCCCGTCCAGCCGCCGTACTTCGGCCGGACCGAGTCGAGCCATGCCCGGTAGGCCGCCGGGTCTGCGGCGAGACCGGCGGGCGCCTGGACCAGCACCGTGCCGATGAGCCCCAGCACGGCGACACCCAGGATCAGCGCCAGGCCGGTGCGCATCGAGATGAAGACGTGCCAGGTCCGCTCGAGCAGTTCGCCGGGGGACAGCGTGAGCCCACCCTCGAGGTCGTCCGCAGGTTCCGGTCGCACGGGAAACGACTCGCCCCGGACCGTCTCACGCATCCCGATGACTCCTCACGACAGCGGGCCGGCGAGCCCGGACAGGCGAACGAACGTGTTGGTGATCATCAGGAACCCCACCGCCGCGAGCATCGCGCCCGTCGCCCCGGACACGAGCCGCTGGTGATCGCGGAGCCAGCGAAGTCGGCCGCTCACGGCGGTCGCGCCCACCGCGACGAGGACGAAGGGGATGGCGAGCCCAGCCGAGTACGCTACGAGCAGGATCGTGCCCTGCGCCACGCTCGAGGCCACCGACGCGAGGCCGATGATCCCCCCGAGGATCGGGCCGATGCAGGGCGTCCAGCCGGCCGCGAAGACCACGCCGAGCAGCGCCGACCGGGCATAGCCGGGGCGGTGCACGCGGCCGCCCGCGCCGCCGAGCGTGATCAACCCCGGGGCACCCGTGCCTCCGGGACCCATGGCCGGGCGTGCCCCGCCCGTCGCGAACGGCCCGACCGGCAGCCGCACCTCGCGGTACAGCGCGGACACGTCGACGATGCCGGCGACGTGGAGCCCCAGGAAGACGAGCACGGCGCCACCGACCTGGCGCAGGAGTGTCGCGTGGTCGTGGAGCACGTATCCCACGAGCCCCACGGAGGCCCAGAGGGCGATGAAGACGGCGGAGAACCCCAGGACGAACGCGAGCGCCTGGAGGAACGCGGCGCTCCTGCGCGGCGCCGCACCGTCCGCCCTGGTGCCCACCACGTACCCCACGTATGCGGGCACGAGGGGGAGGCAGCAGGGCGACGCGAACGAGACGATCCCTCCCACGAACGCGACCAGGATCCCGATCCCGCCCATCGCCGATCAGCGGGTGCCGGAGCCAGGCGACGCCGGCTGGCCCGGGGCTGCCGCGGTGGCCGCGGATGCCGGCGTGGGCACCGGGGAGGGACTCGAGCCCGTGGCCGTGCCGATCGCACCGGTCGCGCCGGGCGCACCGGTCGAACCGGGGACCACCGCCGAGGCCGCCGGGCTGGCCACGGCCAGGCTGGCGAGGTGGGTCTGCACCGTCTTCGCGATGTCGGTGGACGGATCGATCTGGACCACCTTGTCCCACATCTCGCGGACCTTCGCCATGTCTGGCGGGTCCGAGCTCAGGTAGACGTAGCCCAGGTCGTAGTACGCCTCCTGGTTCGCCGGCGCGATCGCGAGGACCGCGCGCCACTGGGACTCGGCGCCGGCCAGGTCGCCCTGGTTGAACTTCGCGGCGCCCAGGCCGAGCATGGCGTTCACGTTGCTCGGATCGACCGCCAGCACCTTCGACATCCAGGTGGCCGCCGTGGCGTAGTCACGCGCGGTGAAGAAGATGTCGCCGAGCTCGGTCAGCGCCGCGACGTCCGTGGAGTCCTGCTGGATCTTCGTCATCAGCTGGGCGACCCGCGCCATGTCGATGCCGGCCGACGCCTCCGGGGCCGGCGTCCCGCTGAACCCGGGCACGGCAGGCGCCCCCGCCGCGTACACCACGTACCCGACCGCCAGCACCCCCACCAGCGCCAGGGCGGCCCCCAGCGTTCGCACCAGCGGCCGCCGACGCAGCCCGGCAGCTCCGCCGAGTCCACCAGCGGGCCCGGACGATCCGGGGGCCGGTACCGCCGCGTCGCCAATCCCGACGTCGGCGCGCGCGCCGGTCGCGTCACGTGCCTCGAGCCCTCCGATCCCGTCGCTCCACGGATCGAGCGCGAGCGCGTCCGCCTGACCCCCGGTCGGATCTGAGAGGAGCGCGTATGCCTCGTCGATCAGCGCCTCCTGGCGCCGCGCCCAGCCGGCCACCCCGGCCGGGGCCTCGGCCAGGTAACGGACGATCGACTGTCGTGCCGACTCGACCTCGAGCCTGGTCGCACCGGCATGCAGCCCGAGCCGGGCGAGCATCGCTGCCTCGACTTCGCGCGCCTCCCGGACAGGCCGCACGGGATCTGCTCCTCCGCCCGACCCTGCGCTCACCGCGGTGTGCTCCGCGTCGCTGCGCGTGCCATCGAGTCCACCTGGCCTCCCTGCGCACGACGATCGGCCATGCCGGCCGCTCGATCGCCCTTCAGCCGATTGTCGATTTGAGCGATTCGCCGGGCCATCCGTCGGGCGTCACGTTTCGGATAGATGTCCCGGCGCGCGACGCCTGCCGAGGCGATTGCGCGGTACAGGCGGCCTGTATCGACCGGACGGGCGGTCAGGGGGCGCCGTAGCGGTACTGCTCGGCGCCGTGCGGTTCCCCGTGGCAGGTGAGCGTGCAGGAGCCGCTCCCCTCCCCGGTGCTGTCCCAGCTGAGCGTGCCGCCGTTCGGCGTCACGTCAGGCGCGAAGATCACCAGGCGGCCGTCCGATCCTGTCTGCTGTACGTCCACCCGGAAGTCGTTGCGCGCGGCGGTCGAATGGACACGGAAGTGACACTCGGCACAGATCGCGTTGCCTCCTCCCGCGCCCGGCGTGTCGATCGACGTGCCGCCCGGTCCCTTGTTGGCGAGCTGGCTCACGTGCAGCCCGTGGAACCGGAAGTTGGTGTCGTCCCTCCACTGGCCGCTGGCGTCGACGAACGGTGCTTCGGCGTGGCAGAGGTAGCAGAGCGCAAAGTCGGACGCGTCATACGGTGCGTCCGCGGGTTCGAGGACCCGGTCCTGGTAGTTCGCCAGCAGGAGGCCCCGGTTCGGGCTCACGTGCGGATCCAGGTCGGCGCCCGCGGGCGGGGCGGTCCCCGCGGTGAGTGACCACGGGTCCGCGTGACAGTTGACGCACCGGACGGTGCTCCCCGTGGTGAACGCCCAGAGCTTGTACGGCGACGTCCCGGTCGAGGCCAGGCTCCCCGCCATGGCGCGCGTCGTGTTCGTCCCGGGCGCCTCGATCGGGTGGTACGAGCGGTTCGCGGGATTGAACTCGATGCCCTTGTCGATCGCCCACTGCGACGGCGCTCCGGCCTGCCGGGCCGGCAGCACGGTGAACCCGGAGTGGCACTTGAGGCACAGCTGGTACTCGTACTCGACCGGGGCCGCCGCGTCGCCATCGAGGAACCCGTACGTCGGCGCTGCTCCAGCCGCGCCGTTCTGCACCGACACGCCCGAGATCCCGATCTCGCGCCCCGTCAGCGTCCAGCCCGACGTGGTCTGCGTGCTCGCGCCGCTCGTCGCGCGGTGGGGCTGGTGGCAGTCCGAGCACTCGGAATGGCGGTTGAGGATCGGCTGCCCGCTCGCATCCTGGAACTCGTTCTCGCCGGCGCTCGTGTGCGTCGAAGCCGCGAGGGCGTCGTGCCGGTAGTACGAGGCGGTCGAGGCGTCGTTGGCAGGGACGAACGGGTCGGCGTACTGCACCGCCACGTTCGTGGAGGCGCCCGTTCCGTCGTGGCAGGCGAGGCACAGGGTGGCCTGCGGGTTCGCCGTCGCGGTGAGGCTGGTGCCCTGCGACACGTGCGCGCGGTGGCATGCCGCGCAGGTGTCGCTCGTCAGGGTGTAGGCGGCGTGCGGGGTGACGAACGTGCCGTCCGGAGCCCTGGGAGGAACGAGCACGTACCTCGGAGCCGGGTTGGACGACCCGACGCCCGGGACAGCCACCTGCGGCGCCGCGACGGCGCCGATCTCCAGGGCGAACGTGACGTTCGAGCGCGCCGGCGGCTCGCGAAGGATGGCGCTGGCCGACGCCCCGCCCGACGCCGTCGAACCGGGCGATCCCGAGGCTGTGCCATCGAGCGGCGAGCCCGCGACCGGGACCCCGGTCCGCTGCCCCGGCGACAGGCGCACGGGCGGCCTGGGGCCCATGTGCACCCACGCCGTGCGAGCGCCGGTGAAGGTGCGACCGGCATCGGTCAGGCGGAACTCGTAGAGCCCCTCGTATGCCGCGTCCACCGTCGCGCGCACGCTGAACTCGAGCTCCGTGAAGGAACGGGACGCCAGGGAGAGCGGAGGGAGCGGGTTGATGCCCATGGAGTGCATCCCTGTCACCGGGACCTGGTCGGGGCCGTCCGAGTCATTGGAGCGCAACTGGTCGGCCGCGAGCGCTTCCTGTTCCTCCCCCAGCCGGGTCCCGCGACCGTCGGGATCCCTCCGCCACTCCCGCGTCACGTAGAAGGGTGCACCGTCGGCTCGCCGCAGGGACGGCACCGGCGCGAAGGCTCCGTCTCCTGCCCTGCGCACCTCCAGCTGCGGCACCCAGTCGACCGGGATCGAGTCGGCGTTCCGCACCTGGAACCGGATGCGGAAGGGCGAGTAACGCTGCTCGGCGAGGATGGCGGCATCCTCGGGCAGGTAGACCGGCGCGAGCGTGGTCGCGTCGACGTCGCCCAGCGTGGCGTGGCCGATGATCACCGATGCGGCCACGAGGACGACCACCGGATCCG
>JAKAHX010000365.1 GCA_021814735.1 Chloroflexota bacterium
GGCAGCGTGGCGTGAACGTCAAGCTCAGCCCGCTGCCGGAGCAGCTTCGCGGGCGCAGCGTCGTGGTGGTGGACGATTCGATCGTGCGGGGGACCACCACCCGGCAGATCGTTGGGTTGCTGCGACGTGCCGGTGCCCGGGAGATCCACCTGCGGATCAGCGCGCCGCCCATCCACCACCCGTGCTTCTACGGCATCGACACGCAGGTCGAGACGGAGCTCATCGCTGCCAGTCACACCACGGACCAGGTCCGGGAGTTCGTCGGCGCCGATTCGCTGGCCTATCTCTCGATCGACGGGGTCCTGGAGGCGATCGGGCTGCCGAGGGAGCGTTTCTGCTTCGCCTGCTTCGACGGCCGGTACCCGGTCCCGGTTCCGTACGACGCGGTCTCCCGCAAGTTCCTGCTGGAGGACGCGTGGGTGGCGGAGCCCCGGTGAACACGCCGCGGGCCGCCGGTCACGCGGCCGACCCGGTGCGCTCGTCGCGCGCGCAGGCGCGACAGCCCTCGGGGTCGGAGGGCCTCGCGCGCACCGCCTACGCGGCGGCGGGGGTGGACGTGGCGGCGGGCGAACGGGCGGTGGAACTGATCCAGTCCCGCGTCGCGGCCACGCACGGGCCCGACGTGCTCGCGGGGATCGGCGGGTTCGCGGCTGCGGTATGGGTGCCCGCGGGGATGCGGGAGCCGGTCATGGTGAGCGCCACCGACGGCGTGGGGACCAAGACGGCGATCGCGGTCGCCATGGGCCGCCTCGATACCATCGGCGAAGACCTCGTCGCCATGTGCGCCGACGACGTGGTGTGCCTGGGGGCGCGACCGAGCTTCTTCCTCGACTACCTCGCCGTTGGACGCCTCGATCCGGCACGGATCGCCGCGTTGGTGGACGGGGTGGCACGCGGCTGCGAGCAGGCGGGCTGCGCGCTGGTGGGCGGCGAGACGGCCGAGCACCCGGGCCTGATGGCACCCGACGAGGTCGAGCTGGCCGGGTTCTGCGTCGGGGTGGCAGAACGGGCCGAGCTGTTCGACCCCGACGCGGTCCGGGCAGGCGACGCGCTGCTCGGGCTGGCGGCTTCCGGCCTGCACGCCAATGGCTACTCGCTCGTCCGCGCCGAGCTCGAGCGCCACGGCCTGGCGCTGGACCGGCCGTACCGCGAGACCGTGGGGGCCGTCCTGGGCGCCGCCGAGGCGGCGAGGGTCGCGGCGGAGGAGCCGGCGCTCGCGTCGGCGACGCTCGGCGACGTGCTCCTGGCGCCGACCCGCATCTACGCCGCGGACGTCCTGGCCCTGCGCGCCTCGCTCGCCGGCGCCGGCGTCCCGCTGCGAGGCCTGGCGCACGTCACCGGCGGGGGGCTGGCGGGGAACGTGCCGCGGGCTCTCCCGGGCCACCTGGCTGCGCGGCTGTTCCCGGGGTCGTGGCACGAACCATCGATCGTGCGCCTGGTCGCTGCGCTGGCGGGGCTGGGTGGACCGGAGGCGCGCGCGACGTTCAACGCCGGGCTGGGCATGGTGGCCGTCCTGCCTTCCGACGGGGTGGCCCCCGCCCGCGCCTTCCTGGCCGGCCGGGGGATCGACGCGTGGTCGGTGGGCGAGGTGGTGCCGGCCGCAGAGGCGGGCCCCGGCCGCTACGTCGAGGAGGTCCGCGGGGCCGGACGGCGGGGAGCCGGAAGATGAGTCCGAGGCGGACCCCGGGGCCCAGCTCCCCGGTCGATCGTTCGTCGGCGGGTCGGCGCCCATCCCCGGCGCCCGTCCCGGTCGCGGTCGGTGTCTCCGGCCAGGGCAGCAACCTGCGAGTCCTGGCCGCGGCCGCTCGGCGAGGCTGGCTGGGCGCCCGGATCGCGCTCGTCGTCGCCGACCGGCCCTGCCCCGCGCTCGAGTGGGCGCGCGAGCAGTCGCTGCCCACGGCCCTGCTCCGTCCCGGCGAGCACGTCGATGCCCGGGGCTGGGATCACGCGCTCCGGCTCGTGCTGGAGGAGCACGGGGTGCACGCCGTCGTGCTCGCCGGTTTCCTGCGGGTAATCGGGCCGGAGACGCTCGACGCGTTCCCCGGGCGGATCCTCAACCTCCACCCCAGCCTGCTGCCACTGTTCCCCGGGGCGCACGCGGTTCGCGACGCGCTGGCGGCAGGCGTGCGTGTCAGCGGGGTGACCGTGCACCTGGTGAACGAGGTGCTCGACGGGGGCCCGATCCTGCTGCAGGAAGCGGTCCCGGTCCTCCCGGGCGACGACGAGGCATCGCTGCTGGCGCGCCTGCACGAGGTCGAGCACCGGCTCCTCCCACGGGCGGTGGCCCTGCTGGTCGGGGGCGCCGTGACCGTCCGCGAGGACGGGCGCGCGGTCGTCGACCTGGACCGGGCGGCCGCGCTCCCGGCGCCCCGTCGCGCGCTCCTCTCGGTCTCCGACAAGACCGGGCTGGCGGCGCTCGGCCGGGGGCTCGACGCGCTCGGGTTCGAGCTCGTGTCCACGGGCGGCACGGCTCGCGCGCTCCGCGAAGCCGGTCTCGAGGTCACCGACGTGGCCGCGGTCACCGGCGTCCCGGAGATGCTCGACGGGCGGGTCAAGACCCTGCATCCACGCGTCGCAGCCGGCGTGCTGGCGGACCTGCGCCGCGCCGCGCACCGCGCCCAGCTCGCGGGGGAGGGGATCGATCCCTTCGAGCTCGTCGTCGTGAACCTGTACCCGTTCGGCGCCGCGGCGGCGC
>JAKAHX010000366.1 GCA_021814735.1 Chloroflexota bacterium
TGTCGCTCGTCAGGGTGTAGGCGGCGTGCGGGGTGACGAACGTGCCGTCCGGAGCCCTGGGAGGAACGAGCACGTACCTCGGAGCCGGGTTGGACGACCTGGCGCCCGGGGCAGCCACCTGCGGCGCCGCGACGGCGCCGATCTCCAGGGCGAACGTGACGCCCGAGCGCGCCGGCGGCTCGCGAAGGATGGCGCTGGCCGACGCCCCGGCCGACGCCGTCGAACCGGGCGATCCCGAGGTTGTGCCATCGAGCGGCGAGCCCGCGACCGGGACCCCGGTCCGCTGCCCCGGCGACAGGCGCACGGGCGGCCTGGGACCCATGTGCACCCACGCCGTGCGAGCGCCGGTGAGGGTGCGACCGGCATCGGTCAGGCGGAACTCGTAGAGCCCCTCGTATGCCGCGTCCACCGTCGCGCGCACGCTGAACTCGAGCTCCGTGAAGGAACGGGGCGCCAGGGAGAGCGGAGGGAGCGGGTTGATGCCCATGGAGTGCATCCCTGTCACCGGGACCTGGTCGGGGCCGTCCGAGTCATTGGAGCGCAACTGGTCGGCCGCGAGCGCCTCCTGTTCCTCCTCCAGCCGGGTCCCGCGACCGTCGGGATCCCTCCGCCACTCCCGCGTCACGTAGAAGGGTGCACCGTCGGCTCGCCGCAAGGACGGCACCGGCGCGAAGGCTCCGTCTCCTGCCCTGCGCACCTCCAGCTGCGGCACCCAGTCGACCGGGATCGAGTCGGCGTTCCGCACCTGGAACCGGATGCGGAAGGGCGAGTAGCGCTGCTCGGCGAGGATGGCGGCATCCTCGGGCAGGTAGACCGGCGCGAGCGTGGTCGCGTCGACGTCGCCCAGCGTGGCGTGGCCGATGATCACCGATGCGGCCACGAGGACGACCACCGGATCCGTCACGGACTGTCCGCCACGATGACCGTAGCGCGCCTGGAACGACGCGGTGAAGGCGGGGCGTCGGGCGTCCGGGTCGACGAACGGCGCCCGCAGCACGAGCCGGTGGGCCGTCTCGGTCCCGCCCCGCACGGTGTACGAGGACCAGGCGATCTCGCGCGCGGGTTCGTCGAGCACCCCATCGTCCGCATCGACCACTTCCCAGCCCGGGGGGATCGACACGGCGAGACGAGCCTCGCGCAGCTTCCGGAGCGCCCGGCCGTCGACACGGACCGTGAGCAGCCCCCCGGGTTCCACGCGGTGAAGCCCGGCGGCAGGTGCGTCAGTGGTCATGGCGACCTGTCCGTCCGTCGGGCCCGCGGTCACGATCTCCACCACTGCGTACAGCCCCGGCGATGGAACCTGTGCCCGCAGGCTGCCGTCGACCAGCGCCGTGACCAGGACGGACCAGGCGCCGTCGTAACGGGCGATGCGAAGGTCCGTGACCTCCGCATCGCGGAGCGTGATCGACGCGAGTGGCACCCGCAGGCTGGCGGACCGCAGGACGGTCACGGCCCCGCCCGACTCAGCGTCGAAGGCGAGCAGGGCGTAGCCGGCCAGCGGCGGGGCTCCATCGAAGTCCGGAAGCACGCTGGCCGCCGCGCGAAGAGCGAGGGTTGTCGGTGCCGGAAGCCCGCCCGGCGCCACCTCGATCCAGGCGCCCGCACCGCCGACCGTCCCGCCGTCCGCGCCGAGCGTGCCGGGCGGCAGTGGTGTCGGAGACGGCGAGGGCTCCGCGGAGGGGTCGGCGGACGGGGATGGTTCCGCTGGCGCGACGGGGTCCGGTGCCGGCGTCGCGGACTGGTCCGGGATCGCATCCGGCGTCGAGGTGGGATCGGGGATCGCATCCGGCGTGGGGGTCGCGCTCGGGGCCGGAGCAGCCGTGGGGTCCGGCGACGGGACGGCGTCCTCCGTGGGCGCTGGATCCGGTGCGGGCGACGCGGGCGGCCCTGGCGCAGGTGACGTGCCGGGCGCCGGCGTCGGTTCGGGCGCCGGGGTCGGTGCAGGAGCGGGATCCACCACGGGCGTGGCGGACGGGTCCGGGGCGAGGGCAACGACACGGGCGGGACCAGCCGGAAGGACGGCCACGGCGAGGGCGGCAACCAGCGTGGCGGCAATGGCGAGAGGTGCCGGTTGTCTGGCGAGGCGACGCTTTGGCTGGCCCGCGGGAATCACTGCGCGAGTACCCTGCTCCGCGACTCGTGGCGGCCACCGCGCTGCGGCGGCCGCCACGTACAGCAACGACTACGGGAGGAATGGCGTGGGGATGGGGCCCTCCGTGTCCCCGGCGGTCATGGTTCCCGTCGGATCGTGGCAGGCCTGGCATGTGCCGCGGTTGTCGATCTTGAGGAGGCGGCTGTCTCCGGAAGCAGGCGCGGCGTTCCCCGGCCAGGGGAAGTCGCGGGAGTACGTCCCCGTCATCTGGGCGTTGGACCCGTGGGCGACGTGGCACGTGGTGCACGCGAGGCCGTGGCCAGTTCCGTCCACGACGTGCTGGTGGGTGTAGATCGGGTCGGCAGTGTTGCTGCTCCCCTGGGCGTACCTCGTGTGGCAGTTGAGACACCAGGCATCAATCTGGTTGTCGAACGAGGAGGGCTTGCCGTTCGGTGCGTCCCACATGGACGCCGACGACGACGTCCCGTTCCACGGCACCTTCCGGTGGAAGTAGTCCCCGGCCGTGCTGCTGTACGTCCCGGCCACCTGGCTCGCGTACAGCAGGAAGCTCGAGGCCGTTCCCTCGGTGCCCTTGACCTG
>JAKAHX010000367.1 GCA_021814735.1 Chloroflexota bacterium
GTCGAGGGCTTGTCGAAGATCATCGCCAGCCGGCCGCCAGGGATCGCCTGCCGCCATCCCCGCGGCTCCTCCTTCATGCGACGCGAGAGGGAGATCAGGCGGGCGAAATCCTCGGGCGACAGCGCCGAGACGGTCAGGTAGTGGCGCGGCGGATCGCTCTCGGTGACACGAGTGGCGGGATCGGCATCAGCAGGCATCGGATCGCTCTCCGGTTGGGCGGCGTGGCGTGACGGGCACGGGGCCCGCCACGCCAGCGCCTGGATAACGGGAGCTCGAGGGACCCGGGATCAGGCCGCCACGTGCTCGCCGCGCACGACGGGCTCGACGAGGCTGCGCAGCGACGGCCCGCTGGCCTCGTCGAGATCGTACCGGACCCGGACGATCGGCTTGTTCAGCGTGAGCACGCGCCGCAGATCGATCGGCGTGGCCGCCAGCACGAGGTCCGCGGGGACGGCGTTCAGCGTCTCCTGCAGCTCGTGGACCTGCTGCTCGCCGTAGCCCATGGCCGGCAGCAGCGACTGCAGGTTGGGGTAGCGCTCCAGGGTGGCCCGGATGCTGCCAACGGCATGGGGTGCGGGATCCACCACGGTCGCGCCGAACCGCCGCGCGGCGACCACCCCGGCGCCGTAGGTCATGCCGCCGTGCGTGAGCGTCGGACCGTCCTCGACGACCACCACCCGCTTGCCGGCGATCTCGCCACCGACGAGCTGGAGGCTCGAGCGTGCCTCGATGACGGCCGCTCCCGGGTTCACCCGCTGGATGTGCTCTCGCAAGGTTGCGAGCTGCTCGGGGCTGGCGGAGTCGATCTTGTTGATGACGATCGCGTCGGCCAGGCGCAGGTTGGTCTCGCCCGGGTGGTACCGGAGCTCGTCGCCCGCCCGGAGCGGATCGGCGACGACGATGGTCAGGTTCGGACGGTAGAAGCTGAAGTCGTTGTTGCCCCCGTCCCAGAGGACGACGTCGGCCTCCTGCTCCGCCTGGCGCAGGATGGCGCCGTAGTCCACGCCGGCATACACCACGTGCCCGGCATCGAGGTGGGGCTCGTACTCCTCGCGTTCCTCGATGGTGGTCTGGTAGCGGTCCAGGTCGGCGTACTCCGCGTAGCGCTGGACCCGCTGTGCCTCGAGATCGCCGTACGGCATCGGGTGCCGGATCACCACGGGCCGCAGCCCCAGCTCGTCCACGATGGCCGCCACGCGGCGCGTGGTCTGGCTCTTGCCGGAGCCGGTGCGAACCGCGCAGACGGCCACCACCGGCCGCGTGCTTTCCAGCATGGTGCGAGCGGGGCCCAGGAGCATGAAGTCCGCCCCCAGGGCGAGCGCCCGGGAGGCGCTGTGCATCACGTGCTCGTGGGAGACGTCGCTGTAGGCGAAGACGACCGCGTCGACCTTCTCCTCCCGCACGACACGCTCCAGGTCGTCTTCGGCGACGATCGGGATCCCATCGGGGTACAGCGCGCCCGCCAGTCCCGGCGGATAGCGACGGTTCGCGATCCCCGGGATCTGCGTGGCCGTGAAGGCCACCACCTCGACACCGGGATCGTCGCGGAAGGCGACGTTGAAGTCGTGGAAGTCGCGCCCGGCGGCTCCCATGATCACGACACGCTGACGGCTCACGTGGAAGAACCTCTGCCACGAAAGCGAGCGCCGACATGCCGCATGCCAGCAGGCTCAGCCGGTAGAGGATGCCACGTCGCGCCGGGGGCTGTCGCGCGCCCCCGCAGCCGTGCGGGTGGCCGGCGCACCGGGCCATCTCGGCGCGGCCTGTCCGGTCGTCAGGGCGACGCGTGGTCGTGACCGGGGCGAGGCCTGGTGGCCCCCGGGAAGGCGCCCGGTCAGCGCGATGGAGCGCGCGCGCCCTGCGGGGCGTCTCCCTGCGAGCCTGCTGCCGGGCCGCGGACCTCGACCTCGGCCACGTCGGAGGGCGGCGCGTCGGAATCCTCGGTGCCGGCATCCGGCAGCCTCACCGGGCCGATCCCGAGCATCTCCAGGAAGGTGTCGCTGGAGGGTTCGCGGCCCAGGAAGGCACGGAGCATCTCGATGGCGTCGCGGGAGCCGCCCGGCTCCAGGATCTCCCGCCGGTAGGCGGCCCCGACCTCGGGGCTGGTGATGCCCTCCGCCCGGAAGCGTCCGAACATGTCGTCCCCGAAGACCTTCGACCAGAGATACCCGTAGTACCCCGCGTCGTATCCCCCGAAGAGGTGCTCGAAGCCGGCCGCGTAGAAGGTGCCCTCGTGGTACGGGAGCCCGATCACCGACCAGGCGCGGCGGTCGAGCTCGTCGAGATCGCGGACCGACGAGGCGTCGTGCATGCTCATGTCGAGCAGGCCCAGGGAGACCTGCCGCAGCACGCGGATCCCCACGTCGAGGTCCCGGGCCCGGACCAGCCGGGCCACCAGCTCCTCCGGGATCGGCTCCCCGGTCCGGTAGTGCCGGGCGAACCTCTGGAGGACGCCGGGATCCCACGCCCAGTGCTCCATGATCTGGCTGGGCGCCTCCATGAAGTCGGGCTCCGTCTCCGTCCCCGCGAACCGCACGAACTCGGTCCGGGAGAGCGAGTGGTGCAGGACGTGCCCGAACTCGTGGAAGATGACCACCACGTCGTCGTGCCGCAGCAGCGAGGGCTGGTCGGCGGACGGGCCGGTGACGTTGGCAACGATGGCGCAGGCGGGCAGCACCCGCGAGCCGT
>JAKAHX010000368.1 GCA_021814735.1 Chloroflexota bacterium
CACCGACGAGCCGCTGTTCATCTCGGCGGTGGTGCACCAGGCGAACATCGACGTCGACGAGAAGGGCACGGAGGCCGCCGCGGCCACGGCCGTCGCGATGGCCGCCACCGCGATGCCGGCCGAGCCCGTCACGCTGCGCGTGGACCGGCCGTTCCTGTTCGCCGTCCGCGACGTGCCCACCGGAGCCGTGCTCTTCCTGGGCCACGTCGTCGATCCGTCCGGCGGGGTGGCCGGCAGCCTTCACCCGCTCGGCTCCCGCGTCGGATGACTGCACCCGGCCAACCTGGCGTCTCGGTCGGCGGGCCGCGGACCCTGCCTTGCCGTCTGGCCCGACTGGCCTGCGTGGCCTGCCCGCCTGTCTCGCCCGGCGAGCTTGCCTGGCCCTGCTAGCCTGCCTGGCCCGGCGAGCCTGCGTCGCCCGGCGAGCCTGCCTGGCCCGGCGAGCCTGGTTCGCCCGTCTCGCCTGCCAGCAACCGCCGGAACGCGTCCTCGTCGAGGATCGGCACGCCCAGTTCCTGGGCCTTCGCCAGCTTCGATCCCGCCGCCTCGCCGGCGACGACGTAGTCCGTCCGGCGTGACACCGATCCGGCCGGGTGGCCGCCGGCCGCGCGGATTGCCTCCTCGGCCTCCTGCCGGCTGAACCCCGACAGTGAGCCAGTCACGACCACGGTCTTCCCTGCCAGCGGCCCCCCCGGTGCCGTGCCGGTGACCGGGACCGCCGGCCGCTCGGCCTCGACGCCGGCGTCGACGAGGTCGGCGAGGATGGCGCCGGTCGCCTCGTCGGCGAAGTAGCGGGCGATCGCGTCGGCGACCACGGCCCCGACCCCCGGGATCTCCTGGAGGCGCTCGGGTGCCGTCCGCGCGACCTGTCGCAGTTCGTTCGACACCCGCGCAGTCCACCCGTCGGGGCCGCCCATGGGCTCGTCGTCGCGCGGCGGCCAGGTCGCGGCCACCCACGCGGCCAGGTCCACGGCGGTCTGCTCGCCGACCTGGGGGATCCCCAGCGCGTTGAGGATGCGGGCCAGCGGACGGCGCCGGGACCGCTCGATGGCGTCGGCCAGGTTGCGGGCGCTCTTCGCGGCGAACCGTTCCAGCGTCTCGAGGTCCTCCACGCGCAGGCGGTAGAAGTCGCCACGGCGCCGGATCATGCCGCGCTGCAGCAGCTGCTGGAGCACGGCCCATCCGGCACCCTCGATGTCCATGCCGCTGCGACCGACGAAGTGCGCGTACTCCTGGACCACCCGGGCGGGGCAGGCCGGGTTCGGGCAGTAGTGGCGTACCGTCCCCTCGTCGTGCGCGACCGGGGTGCCGCAGACCGGGCACGTCGCGGGCATCTCGAAGACGCGCTCCCGGCCGGTCCGGCGTTCCACCAAGGGCCGAACGACCTCGGGGATCACGTCGCCCGCCTTCTGCAGGATCACCCAGTCGCCGATCCGGATGTCCCTCCGTCGCACCTCGTCGAGGTTGTGGAGCGTGGCACGGGCCACGGTGGAGCCTGCCACCTTCGCGGGGCGGAGATGCGCCACCGGCGTGAGGGTCCCGGTGCGGCCGACGTACGGGACGATGTCCTCGACCTCCGTCTCGACCTGCTCGGGCGGGAACTTGAACGCGATCGCCCAGCGAGGCGCTCGCGCCACCATGCCGAGCCGCTCCTGCTGGTCGAAGCGATCGACCTTCACCACCACGCCGTCCGTGCCGTACGCCAGCTCGTGGCGGGCCTCCCGCCAGCGCTCGAGGAACTGCAGGACCCCGTCGATATCCAGGTCCGATTCGTGGTGGGGCTCGACGGGGAAACCGAGGGCCTGCAGGCGCGCCAGCGCCGCGGACTGGCTGTCGACCTCCGCCCAACCGACCCCAGCGGCGACCGAGCTGTCGACGGTGCCGTCGCCCGACGGCGCCTGCTCGAACAATCCGGGCTGGACGGGCCGATGCGTACCCTCCAGCAGCTGGTACGCCCAGAAGGCCAGCCGGCGACTCGCGGTGACCTGCGGATCGAGTTGGCGCAGCGATCCCGCCCCGCTGTTGCGCGGGTTCGCGTAGAGCGGCAGGCCCGCCTCCTCGCGCTCGGCATTGATCCGGGCGAACTCCGACTTGGGCATGTAGACCTCGCCGCGCACCTCCACGTCGATCGGCTCGGGAAGCCGTGCGGGGATCACGGTGACGGTGCGCAGGTTGGGGGTCACGTCCTCCCCCGTGGTCCCGTCGCCGCGGGTGGCCCCCTGCACGAACTGCCCTCGCTCGTACCGGAGGCTGACCGCCAGGCCGTCGATCTTGAGTTCGGCGACGTACCGCAGCTCCGGCGCGGGCTCGGGCGCGGGCGGCAGCCCCAGTCCCCGTCGCACGCGTGCGTCGAACGCCCGCAACTCGTCCTCGCCAAAGGCGTTCGAGAGCGACAGCATCGGCCGCTCGTGGCGCACCTCGGCGAACCGCCCCGCCGGGGCGGCACCCACGCGCTGGGTCGGCGAGTCGGGCGTGCGGAGCTCCGGGTGCGCCTCCTCGAGCTCGACGAGCTCGCGCATGAGCGCGTCGTACTCGGCGTCGGTCAGCTCCGGCGCATCCTCGACGTAGTACAGCCGATTCGCCCGCTCGATCTGCGCACGCAGATCGGCGACGCGCGCCGCGGGGTCCTCCATGCCGGCCACGGCCCCTAATGGTACGGCGTGGCCGCAGGTGAACCGAGGGCC
>JAKAHX010000369.1 GCA_021814735.1 Chloroflexota bacterium
CCGCGTCCGGTCTTCCGGCACGCAGGCACGCACGTGCGCGGGGCACGCGCGGACCAGCGTGATCGGACAGGGGTGGCGCGCCCGGCGAGACTCGAACTCACGGCCTTCAGGTCCGCAACCTGACGCTCTATCCACTGAGCTACGGGCGCTGGGGACATGGCGGAGAGGGAGGGATTCGAACCCTCGGAGCAGGTTACCCCACTCAGCGGTTTAGCAAACCGCCGCACTAGGCCTCTATGCGACCTCTCCGCGCGGTGCCGAATGATAGCACCCGGTCACCGCCGCCCGCCCCCACGCCCTGCCGGTGCGGTCCGGGGCGACTGGCGGTATCGACGTGCGCCGTCGGTCAGTCCGCGGCCACCAGCAGCATCGGCCGCCCTGCCCGTCCGCTGTACTGGGGGCGCAGCCGCTCGAGGTTGTACATGCTCGCGATGTCGACCTTGCGCGGGCCCAGCTTCGGGTCCGGCAGCGGGCTGTGCGTGAAGGTGCCGTTCAGGATCGCGGTCATGCGTCCCGTCTGACCGTCCTCGATGAGGTCCATGGCGATGTTCGCGAAGGTGATCCCCACGATCGTGTCGACGCCGTCGGGATCGCCGCTCCGCAGGTCGTAGGTGAGCTCGCTGGCGACCGCCTCCTCGCCGGTCCGGCGCTTGATCTCGTCGGCGAGCGCCTCCGCGACGTTCACCTTGTGACGGTGCCCGAAGCTGTCGACCTCGCCGTACTCGGCCAGCGCGCCGCCCTGCCAGATCGCGCCCTCGGCCGTGACCACGATCGCGTAGCGGCTCGGGTTGTTCCGCTTGTCTTCGACCAGCAGCGAGCAGAGCAGGTCCAGGTCGTACGGTGCCTCGGGGATCACGCAGCGCGTCGAGGTCACGTAGGCGGTGAGGAGCGCCGTGAAGCCGGCGTCCCGGCCGAAGATGCGGAAGACGCCGATCCGCTCGTGGGATCCCAGCGTCGTGCGCTGGCGGTTGATGAGCTCCTTGGCCCGATCGATCGCCGTGGAGAACCCGATGCAGTACTCGGTCCCCTGGACGTCGTTGTCCATCGTCTTGGGGATCCCGATGAGCGGCACGCCGGCGTTCACCAGCGCGTGGGAGAAGCTCTGCGTGTCGTCCCCGCCGATCGGGATCAGGTAGTCGATCCCGAGGTGCGCGATGTTGTCGAGCACGAGCGGCGTCAGGTCGTAGATCCCGTCGCCGACCTCCATCGACGCGGCTCGTTCCGGCGAGAGGGTCGCCGGGAGCGCGGCCCGGGACATCTTGCGCGGGTTGGTCCTGGACGTGTGCAGCCAGGTGCCCCCGGTCCGGTCGATGGTCCGCGTGTTCCGGCGGTCGAGCCGCAGCACGTACTCGGGGTCCAGCTCGGGCCCCGGCTTCATGTGCGTGAGGCCCTGCCAGCCCCGCCTGATGCCGTACACCTCGTAGCCGAGCTCGGAGGCGCGGAAGGTCACGCTCTTGATCACGGAATTGAGACCCGGGACGTCCCCCCCGCCGGTCAGGATCCCGATCCGGTGCGTTGTCAACTCGACTCTCCTCATCGCGACGCGGCCACTGCCCCGGCGTGCCTGGGACGGGTGACGGCGGGGGTTCCGGGCCGGTCGATCATCGGTAGCGATTCGTCCGACGGCATGGTAGCGGCCCGACGGTCGCCTGTATCATCGACCGCGTGAACTACGAGCTGTTCATGGGCGAAGCACTCGCGGAGGCCCAGTACGCCCTGGAGGACGGCGAACCGCCCTGTGCCGCGGTCGCCGTCGTCGACGAAGCGATGGTCGCGCGGGCGCGCGACCGGGTCCGCGAGTCCGGGGATCCCACGGCGCACGCGGTGATCGTGGCGATCCGCGAGGCGGCACGGCGCCTCGGACGGGAACGGCTCGCGGACGTGACCATCTTCACGACCATCGAGCCCTGCGCCATGTGCGTCGGCGCCCTGTTGCAGGCCAACGTGGAGACGCTGGTCTTCGCCGCGCCGGACACCGTCAACGGCGCGGCCGGCGGTGCCGTGCAGCTGGCGCAGAGTCCCGGTCTCCGTCGCCGGCTGCGCGTGGTGTCGGGGATCCGCCGCGACGAGGTGGAGGACCTGCGCAACCGTGCCATGGCGCGCGCCGGGTCGTCCGTCCCGGAGGCGGCGGGCGCCCCCGGGGGCCCGGGCCCGGAGCAGCCGGCCTGAGTCGTCGTCCGCACCCGGGCCTGAGGGTGCCGGAGGTGCCAGCGGACCGCTCGGCGATCGCCCGCGGGCGCCGCTCGTGCTGGAACCCGGCCGCGGCCCGCGGAGGCCGGCGTGGCTTTGGTATCCTCTGCCGCGGAGAGGTGTCCGAGTGGTTGATGGTGCCGCTCTCGAAAAGCGGTGTGCGAAAGCACCGTGGGTTCGAATCCCACCCTCTCCGCCACGCAGCACTGATCGTCGTCGCCCGCGGAGAGGTCGCCTAGTGGCCTAGGGCGCCGCACTGGAAATGCGGTATGGGGCAACCCATCGCGGGTTCAAATCCCGCCCTCTCCGCCACCTTCCCACGACCGGTCCTGGCGAGCCCTCGCCGTGTTGTGCGGCACCTGCCGCCCCACCGCCCGGTCACCGCGGGGCCGAGGTATCATCCGCGGGCCGTGCTAGGTGGGGAGCCAGCGGTGCCCTGTACCTGCAATCCGCTCCAGCAGGGCCGAATTCCCTCCCGAGGTCCGCGTTC
>JAKAHX010000370.1 GCA_021814735.1 Chloroflexota bacterium
TGCCGTCGCCGGGCCGTTCGGCGGCCGCGCCCCCGACGCGCCGGGAGCGGCCGCATCCGCATCGACGGCGGCAGCCAGCTGCTCGATGATCACGCGTGCCGCGTCCCAGATCTGGGCGGTCCGCCCGATGCGGACACGCACCTGGTTGGAGGCCACCCGCAGCGAACCCGGCGCGAGGCCGGACGGGCGCCAGCCGGGCGCCTGCAACGCGCGCACCACCGCCGCGCGCGACCAGTCGGGCGGGAACCGGAAGACGAGATCGCTTTCCTCCCGGGAGATCGAGGCGATCCCGGCGCGCTCGGCCAGCAGTCGCAGGTGCGCCAGCTCGATCAACCGTTCGGCTGGCGCGGGCAGCGGACCGTAGCGATCGATCAGGTCGGCACGCGCCGCCTCCAGCTCCTCGCCGTTGCGGGCGCGCGAGAGACGCCGATAGAACTCCAGCTTCTGCGGCTCCCCGGCCACGTACTCGTCCGGCAGATAGGCGTCCACCGGCAGGTCCAGGATGGCGGCCGGGCGCGGGACGACCGGAGGCCGATCCTCCAGGGCCGCCTTCTCCTCCTCCACCGCCTCGGCCAGCAGCCGCGTGTAGAGGTCGAAGCCGACCGCCGCGATATGGCCGTGCTGTTCGGCGCCCAGGATGTTGCCGGCACCGCGGATCTCCAGGTCGGCCAGCGCGATCTGGAAGCCCGCGCCGAGTTCCGAGGCGTTGAAGATCGCCTGGAGGCGCTTGCGTGCCACCTCGCTGAGCCGGTCCCGGCGGCGGTAGAGCAGGTACGCGTACGCCCGCCGCGCGCTCCGCCCCACCCGGCCGCGCAGCTGGTAGAGCTGGGCCAGGCCGAGCGCATCGGCCCGGTCGATCACGATCGTGTTGACGTTCGGGATGTCGAGCCCCGACTCGATGATGGTCGTGCAGACCAGCACGTCGTACTCCCCGGCGGCGAACCCCAGCATCACCCGCTCGAGCTGGCCCTCGGGCATCTGGCCATGGCCGACCACGATCCTCGCCTGGGGCAACAGCCGACGGAGCTGTTCCGCCTGTGCCTCGATCGTCTCGACCCGGTTGTGCACGAAGAACGCCTGGCCCCCCCGGTCGAGCTCCCGCAGGATCGCGTCGCGTACCAGGCCGGCGGACGCCTCCGCGACGCGTGTCTGGATGGGCAGGCGATCCTCGGGGGGCGTCTCGATCACGCTCATGTCCCGCACCCCGGAGAGCGCCAGGTTGAGCGTGCGCGGGATCGGCGTGGCCGAGAGCGTCAGCACGTCCACCGTGCGCTTCAGCTGCTTCAGGCGCTCCTTGTGCGCGACCCCGAAGCGCTGCTCCTCGTCCACCACCAGGAGCCCCAGGTTGCGAAAGCGAACGTCCCGCGAGAGGAGCCGGTGCGTGCCGATGACCAGGTCCACGGTGCCCCGCTCGAGCCCGTCGAGCGTGGCCTGCTGCTCCGCGGGGTTGACGAAGCGGCTCAGCAGCCGCACCGTCAGGGGATACGCGGCCAAGCGCTGGGTGAACGTGGCGTAGTGCTGCTGGGCGAGGACCGTGGTGGGGACCAGGACCGCCACCTGCGTGCCGTCCTGGATCGCCTTGAACGCCGCGCGGAGCGCCACCTCGGTCTTGCCGTAGCCGACGTCGCCCACCACGAGCCGGTCCATGGGCTCGGGGCGCTCCATGTCGAGCTTGACCTCCACGACGGCGCGCTGCTGGTCGGGCGTCTCCTCGTAGGGAAACGCCGCCTCCATCTCGGCCTGCCACGGCGTATCCGCGGAGAAGCGGTGGCCCAGGGCCCGTGCGCGGGCCGAGTAGAGCTCGAGCAGCTCCTTCGCGAGATCCGTGACCGCGCGGCGCACGCGCGCTCGGGTGCGCTGCCACTCCCCGCCACCGAGCTTCGAGAGCGGCGGGTTCTCGCCGCCCGAGTAGCGCGAGACCCGGTCGATCTGCTCCACGGGCAGGAAGATCCGGTCGGCGCCGGCGAACTGGAGCTCGAGGTAGTCGCGTGCCTCGCCGGACGCCCCCACGCTGCGCCGGACCATCCCCCCGTAGCGGGCGATCCCGTGGTCGACGTGCACCACGATGTCCCCTGCGGTGAGCCGGTCCAGCAGATCGCGCGGCACCACCCGGCGCAGGGCGCGGGGCCGGCGCACGCGGACGCTGCCGAAGAGCTCGCGATCGGTGAGGACCACCAGCCCGTCGGGCCCGTCCTCGAACCCGCTGTTCAGGCTGCGCTCGACCAGGGCGACCGCGCCCCGGGGCGGCGGCTCCGCGAGGCGAGCCGTGGGCGCGACCACCGTGCCAGCTTCCTCGAGGATCTCGGCGAGGCGCGCGGTCTGGTCCGAGGTGACGACCACCCGGCGTTCCTCGACGCGCCAGCGCGCGATCGCCTCGGGGAGCCCGGCCACTCGGTGGGGCGGCAGCGCCGGCTCCTTCCACCCGAACGGGTTGCCGCCCGGCGGCGCGCCGGGTGCCGTGCTCTCCCACGTGAGCTCGAGCGTCCTCGCTTCGTTGCGTGTCCGCGCCCAGGTCCGCGCGTCGAGATAGGCGACCGGCCATCCCGACGGCACCTCGCCGGACTCCTCGAGCTCCGCGCGGCGTTCCGCTTCCTGCTCCCAGAGCAGGCGGGCCGCCTGGTCCACGTCGCCCGGCTCGTCGAGGAGCCAGATCGCCTC
>JAKAHX010000371.1 GCA_021814735.1 Chloroflexota bacterium
TCCCGGAGGCGTCCTTGAACAGGTACACGCCGGGATGGTCGGGAAGGCGCGCGAGCGTCGCCTCGAGCTCGGGGGTCACGCGCTAATGCTAGGGCATGGCACCGTGAGGCCTCCTTTCCGTGCCGGGCTCTGCCACCCGCGCGGGTGCCACCGTTGCTCGTGCTGGCCCGGGCGCGCTTGCCGGCGCGTGCCCGCCGGCATGTGCTTGACAGCGCGGGCGCTCGCGGGCGCTTGGTCGCCCCGTGCCTGCCGGTGCGTGCTCCCCCGCGTGTCCGTGCCCGCGTGTGCTTGCCCGCGGAGCTCGCCGGCGCGACACCTGAGGGACCCCGGCGGGGCCACGGGCCAAAGTTGCCCGATGCTCACCGGGTGAACGCCGGGCGGGCGCGGAGCAGGCCCAGGGCTGGGCGCTGGGCGGTCGACGGCGACAAGAGGACTGGCGCCGCGGTCAATGCGACGAATCTTGCCTGCAAGACAGCGCAGAGATGCGAATCTCGAAGCCGACCGCGTGGTAGCCCCTTCGGCGGTACGGGCACCCCCGCCTCGCGTTCACCACACGAGCGTTGGTCAAGTTCACGGCCGGGATGGGCGCGGACCCACGTCCCGGTCAGGACCCGTGCCGCTCCCCGCCGCGCCACACGATGTCGTGCCAGGGCTTGCGGACCGCGCCGTCGATGTCCAGGGCCACGTGCTTGACGATGGTGTACTCGTCGAAGCTGTACTGGCTCATGTCCTTGCCGGTGCCCGACTGCCGGAACCCGCCGTGCGGCATCTCCGAGGTGATCGGGATGTGCTCGTTGACCCACACCGTGCCGAAGTGCAGGTCGCGAGCCATCCGCAGGGCCCGCTGCACGTTCGAGGTCCAGACCGAGGCCGCCAGCCCGTAGACCACGTCGTTCGACTTCGCCACCGCGTCGGCCTCGTCCGCGAACGGCAGAAGCACGAGGACCGGGCCGAAGATCTCCCGCTGGGTGATCTCGGCATCCTGCGCGGCGCCCTCGACCACGGTCGGCAGGTAGTAGGCGCCGTCGGCGAGCTCCGGGTCGGCGGGCCGGGCGCCGCCGATGGCGAGGCGGGCGCCGGCCGCCAGCGCGCGCTCCACGAAACCCGCCACCCGATCGCGCTGCGCCTGGCTGATCAGCGGCCCGAGATCGGTGGCCTCGTCGAACGGCGAGCCCAGCCGCACGGTCCGGACACGCTCCAGCAGCAGGTCGCGGAACCGCCCGTAGGCCGGCTGTTCCACGTAGATCCGCGTGGCGGCCGTGCAGTCCTGGCCGACGTTGATGAACCCGGCGGCCACCGCGCCGTTGGCCGCGGCCTCCAGGTCGGCGTCGGCGAAGACGACGAACGGGGCCTTGCCGCCGAGTTCGAGGTGGACCCGCTTCAGGCCGGCGGCGGCGCGTTGCATGATGTCGACGCCCGTCCGCGTGTCGCCCGTGAGCGACACCATGTCGACCTCCGGGTGCTCGACCAGCGCCGGCCCCACGCGCTCACCGCGGCCCGTGATCACGTTGAGCACCCCGTCCGGGAGGCCCGCCTCGGTGGCCAGCTGGGCCAGGCGCAGCGAGGTGAGCGGGGTCAGTGACGCGGGCTTGAGCACGATGGTGTTGCCCGCGGCGATGGCGGGGAAGATCTTCCACACCGCCATCTGCAGCGGGTAGTTCCAGGGCGCCACCGAGCCGACCACCCCGATCGGCTCACGGCGCAGCACGCTGGTGATCCCCGGCATGTACTCGCCGGCGGCCTTGCCCTCCAGGTTGCGCGCGGCGCCCGCGAAGAAGCGCACGTTGTCGATGCTGCCGGCCAGGTCGAAGTCCCGCGCCATGCGCAGCGTCTTCCCGGTGTTGCGCGCCTCCAGCTCAGCCAGCTCGGCGCCGTGCGCCTCCATCAGGTCCGCGATCCGGAGCAGGACCGCGGCACGTTCGGCGGGGAGTGCCCGCGACCAGCGGCCCCCCGCGAAGGCGCGGCGGGCGGACCGCACGGCCCGGTCGACGTCGTCGGGCGTACCCTCCGGAACCCGCGCAATGGGCAGGGACGTAGCCGGGTCCACGACCTCGATCCAGCCCCCGGATCCGGCGAGGGCCGCAGCCCCATCGATCCACATCGGCATCTCGATCGCGGCCGACGCGCCGGTCGCGCCAGCGAGCATCCCGGCCATGGTCTCCCTCCTCACACTCGACGCTGTGCGCCTTGTACCACGTCCGGATCGCGGCGTCCGGCCCATCCGGGACGCAGCACATCAGGGTTGGCAGGGCTGCCGTCGCCGGCGCCGTGGCCGCGCACCAACGGCGTGGCCCGGCATCGCTGCCGGGCCACGCGCCGCGTTCGCCAGGGGCGTCCTGCGCCCCGGAGGACTACTTGGGCTGGTTCTCGAAGACGAGCCGCCCCTCGATCGCCGGCGACACCGTCCCCTTCTCCGCGATGTAGTCGATGACCGCATCCCGGACGTAGTACTGCGTGTCGTGGACGATCTGGCCGAGCGGCCACAGGGTCTTGCCGTTATCGCTGAAGTTGCAGGCGCCGGCCGCGAGGTAGTTGACGGTCGAGACGTTGTAGTACGTCTTCGCGTCGCTGAAGTCGACAGCCTTCCCGCCGATCGTCAGCGAGACGACGTTGCTGCCGTCGGGCTTCGGCGGAACCGTCT
>JAKAHX010000372.1 GCA_021814735.1 Chloroflexota bacterium
CCGGGTCCGATCGGGCACGCGTAGACCCGATCGGGCACGCGTAGAATTGCGTCGCGTCCATGGCTCCCAGCGCGAGGGCCTTCAGATGACTGTCGATCGGCTGCCGGCACCCGCGACCTCGGGTCGCCGTGCGCTCGTGCTCCACGATCGCCCCCTGGTGGTGAACCTCATCGAGCTGACGCTCAACCACGGGCTCTTCGTCGTGCAGGCGGCAGGCACCCTCGCCGAGGCGGAGGCGATCCTCGCGAGCTGGCGCCCGCACCTCGCGGTGGTCGACATGGACCACGACGACAGCACGGCGCTCCTCGACCGCCTGGGGGCCTCGAACGGCCTGCGCGAGCGCAGCGCGACGCCGGTCCTCGGCCTCACCCGCCGCGGCGACCTGCAGACCAAGCTGCGTGCGTTCGATCTCGGCGTCGACGACATCCTGGCCATGCCCTTCTCACCCGAGGAGCTGCTGGCCCGCTCGATCGTCATCAGCCGCCGCGCCACGGGGACCGAGATGCCCATCGTGCCCGCCATCACGCTCGGCGAGATCGAGATCGACATCGTCAAGCGCGAGGTGCGGGCCGGCACGTCCGTGGTCCACCTGTCGGGCATCGAGCAGCACCTGCTGTACCTGCTCGCCAGCCGGGCCGGCCAGGTGGTCACGCGCGACGAGATCCTCGACGCGGTCTGGGGCACCGACTTCGTGTCGGAGAGCAACGTCGTCGACCGCCACATCCGGGCCCTCCGCAGCAAGCTGCAGAACGACTACCGCCATCCGCGCTTCATCGCCACGGTGCCGGGCCAGGGCTACCGCTTCATCCCCACGTTCTCCAACCTCGGCTGGGACGCCGGCGCGACCCGGGACCCGGATCGCCGGCGCTGAGCGCCGCCACTGGAGGCGCGCCCGGCAGCCTCGCGGCCCCCCGGAGACGGCGCGCACGTCGCCGCGTCGCTGCCGGCCATGACAGAGCGTCATGACACGGCGCCCACGCGGGCCCATCGTCGGACGCCGAGCCGCGGATCTTCGCCCCCGAGCCGGGGCATGTCGGCCCCGCGGCATGACGAGGGCTGGAGCGTGACTGGCGGCAACTGGAGCGTGACTGGCGGCAGGGTGATGCACCGACAACCGGACGCGCGGGGTGCCCTGGTGCTGCAGGCCGAACCCGGGGTCGCGAAGCATGTCGTGCGGACGCTCGACCGCGGATCGTTCGTGGTACGGGTCGCCCGGAACCTTGAGGAGGCCGAGGTGATCCTCGTCGGCTGGCACCCCGATCTGGCGGTGGTCGACATGGACCACGACGACAGCGGGGCGCTCCTGCTCCGGCTCGGCGCCTCGAACAGCTTGCAGTGCCGCAGCGGGACGCCCATCCTCGGCCTGACCCACCGGGGCGGTCTGCAGGCACGGCTGCACGCGTTCACGCTCGGGGTGGACGACATCCTCGCCGTGCCCTTCGCGCCCGAGGAGCTGCTGGCGCGTGCCATCGTCGTCAGCCGCGCGCCGCCCAGCGCCGACGCGGACACGCTCACTCGCGCGGCGCGTGGCCCGGACGAGCCAGCGAGCCACTGACCCGTCGCCCCGCCGGCATCCCCGGCCCGGAGGGCGCCTCGCAGGCCCCCTCGCCTCCGGACGGCGTGCGGGGCGGCCACGTCGCACCAGCCAGCCGCGAGCCCATGACGCACCGTCATGACAGCGTGCGATGCGGGCCGGACACTCGGGGTCGGCTGACCTCGAGGGGACGCGAATCGGGATGCTCCCTTCCTTGGCGTCGATCGAGGCCGGCGGACCCTCCGGGGCGGGAAGCACGAATGCCCAGTCGAATCCACCGGGCGAGGCCGCTGGCTGCACCTGGCCTCGCCGTCGCGCTGGCCATCGGCGCGCTGGCGTTCGGGCTGACCGCCTACGCCGCCGGTCCGGCTCCCGTCGGACTCGGGACGGCGGCCCCGTTCGCCGTCCTCGCCGGCACGCCCGCGGTGACCAACACCGGGCCGACCACCATCAGCGGCGATCTCGGCATCTCCCCGGCCGCGGCGGTCACGGGGTTCCCGCCGGGAACCGTGCAGGGGACCATCCACGCCGCCGATGCCGTCGCGCTGCAGGCGAAGAGCGACCTCGTCGTCGCCTACACCGACGCGGCGGGGCGCACGCCGGCCACCAGCGTGGCGGGCGGCACGCTCGGGGGGAAGACCCTCGTCGCGGGCGTCTACACCGCGGGCGGCAGCACCCTCGGCCTCAGCGGGACCCTCACCCTCGACGGCCAGGGCGATCCGAACGCGGTGTGGATCTTCCAGGCCACGTCGGATCTCGTCACGGCCTCCTCGAGCACGGTGCGCTTCATCAACGGCGCGAGCGCCTGCAACGTCTTCTGGCAGGTCACCAGCTCGGCGACGCTCGGGTCGGGTTCCACCTTCGCGGGGACCATCCTGGCCCTCACCTCGATCACGCTCGACAGCGGTGTGACCCTCAACGGTCGGGCGCTCGCGCGCAACGGTGCGGTCACCCTGATCGACGACACGATCACCCGCGCCGCCTGCTCGACCACCACCGCGACGCCGTCGCCCTCGGCCAGCGGGAGCGCCTCGCCGGCCGCGAGCTCCGGGGCATCGCCTTCGGCCACCCCCGGCGCATCCCCTTCGGCCACCCCCGGCGCAT
>JAKAHX010000373.1 GCA_021814735.1 Chloroflexota bacterium
CCGTACACGACGAGCTGGTCGGGGGCCTCGGCGACCTCCGGGTCGAGGTTGTTCATGAGCATCCGCAGGGCCGCCTCCTGGCCCCAGCCCTTGCAGCTGCGCTCGGTTCCGCGGGGGGCCCGGACCGTCCGGGGGCCGTGCCCGGGGGTCACGATGGGCGAGCCACTGGGGCCGGTGAGGACGCTGTCGGCGGGGGTCTGTGGCAGCGGGTCGATGGTGCGAGTCATGTGCGCGAATGCCTCCCGGCGCCCGGGGGCCGCGAAGCCTGCCGCGGTCCGCTCCCCGCTAGGGTGGCACGATCCGGCCCGCGCCGCACCTGCCGGAGGACAGGCACGGCCACGTCGCCCGCGGGCGACGGAACCTCCCGCGCGCAGCGGAACCGTGCCGGCGATGGACCCCGCGCGCGACGGAACGCCGCCCGGCGACCGCATCCTGCGCGCGCGGCGGAACCCCGCCGGGCGGCCGCTCCGCCGGCTGCCCGTGCGACTACGATGGGGGTGGCTCGGCGTCACACGGACGTCGATGTGCCTCGTTCCCGGGAAGGTACTTCCATGTCGATCGTGCTGGACGGCACGTCCCTGACCATCGAGCGGCTGGTGCGGATTGCCCGAGGTGGCGAGCAGGTGGAGCTCGATCCCGCCGCGGTCGAGCGCATCCGCGCCTGCCGGTCGATGCTGGAGGAGAAGCTCGCGGCCCACGAGATCATGTACGGCACCAACACGGGGATCGGCGAGTTCTCCGAGGTGGTGCTGAGCGACGAGCAGGTGCGTCAGTTCCAGCGCTACCTCGTCTACAACCACGCCGCAGGGATCGGGGATCCCGCCCCGGTCGAGACCGTGCGGGCCGCGATGGCAGGGCGCATCAACGTGCAGGCGCACGGCAACTCCGGCTGCCGCCCGGAGATCACCCTGGCGCTGGTCGAGATGCTCAACCGGGGCGTGACCCCGGTGGTCTGCCAGCGCGGCTCGGTGGGAGCGAGCGGCGACCTGGCGCCCATGGCGCAGATCGCCCTCCTGCTGATGGGCGAGGGCGAGGCCTGGTACGAGGGCGAGCGGCTGCCCGGCGGGGAGGCCCTCCGACGCGCGGGGATCACGCCGCCGGGGCTGCAGGCGCGCGACGGGCTAGCCACCATCAACGGCTCGAACGTCCTGACCGCCATGAGCGCGCTGCAGCTCTGGGACATCGACCGCTGGCTGCGGCAGGCCGAGATCGCCGCCGCGATGTCGCTCGAGGCGCTCATCGCGAACATGAAGCCATACGACGTCCGCCTCCACGAGCTGCGTGGTTTCCCGGGCGCCGTCCGGGCGGCACGGGCGATCGACCGGGTCCTCGCGGGCAGCGACCTGATGACGGGCCGGATGCCCACCAAGGTCCAGGACGCGTACTCGATGCGCTCGACACCGCAGGTGATCGGCGCAGCGCACGACGCCGTGGCCTGGGCGTGGACGCAGGTCGAGACCGAGCTGAACGGGGTGGGCGACAACCCGATCTTCCTGCCCGATGCCCGCCTGACGCTCACCGGCGCCAACTTCCAGGGAACCCCGGTGGCGCTCCCGATGGACATGGTGGGCGCGGCGGTCACCATGGTGTGCGTGCTCTCCGAGCGGCGCCTGAACCGGCTCACGAACCCCGCCCTCTCCGCCGGGCTCCCGGCCTTCCTGACGAAGGGCGCCGGGATGTTCTCCGGGATGATGCTCAGCCAGTACACGGCGGACACGCTGATCGTCGAGCAGCGGATTCTCTCCGCGCCGGCCTCGATCCAGTCAATCCCGGCCGCCGCGGACCAGGAGGACTTCGTCTCGATGGGGATGAACACGGCCATCAAGAACGCGCAGATCCTGGACAACGCGTACGGCGTGCTCGGGATCGAGTTCATGGCCGCGGCGCAGGCCCTCGACTTCCGCGAGTTCACCCCGGGTCTCGGGACGCGGACCGCGCACGGGGTGGTGCGGCGGCACGTCGAGCACCTGGACGAGGACCGTCCCCTCCACGTGGACCACACCCGGATGAAGCAGCTGGTCCGCTCCGGCGAGATCCTCGACGCCGTCGAGGCCGCCGTGGGCTCGCTCGCCTAGCGGACGGGCGGGCGGCCGTGACATCCACGGGCCGGTCCGCGGGGTCGGCCGACCGGCCCGCAGGACCGATCGCCCCCGGGTGATGCCGACCGGGCTCTACCTGCACGGTCTCGCGATCGGGTTCGCCATCGCCGCGGCGATCGGGCCCATCGCACTCCTCTGCATCCGCCGCACGCTGGCGGAGGGCCGCGCGATCGGGCTCGCAACCGGCCTGGGCGCGGCGACGGCCGACGGGTTGTACGCGGCGGTGGCGGCATTCGGCCTGACGGCGATATCGGGCGCCCTGATCGAGCAGCGCCGGGCCCTGGCGATCGTCGGCGGGGCCCTGCTGCTCGTCCTCGCGGCCCGGGCATGGCCCAGGGCGACGGCGCGCGGGCCGGATGACCCGGGGCCGGCACGCTCGGCGCGGGACCCTGGGCCGGTGGTCGGCGAGGCGACGACGCGACGGGGAGTGCCCAGCGAGCTAGCCGACGATGCTCCCGGGAGCCAGGCCGCGACGGACGGGACGCCGCCGCTCGCGCCGGCACGCAACGCCGGTG
>JAKAHX010000374.1 GCA_021814735.1 Chloroflexota bacterium
AGCGCGCCGCGGCGTGCTCGCCAGACCACACCGTCTGGCTGAGGGGCGCCGGGCTGAGGATCGGCTCCGGGAGCTCCGGTCGGTCGGCCTCCGCTCCCTCCTGGTCCGACTCGGGCGCCGCACGTCGGGACACACCCTCGCGCGGCAGGCGGCCGTTCCGCGCGGGCTGGGGGCCCTCGCGACGCCCGCTCGTCACCGGCGTGGCCAGCGCATCGGCAACCGCGCGCCCCCCCGCCACGACGGGACTCAGCAGGCCGCGGATGGTGAGGTTGAGGAGCAGCGCGATCCCCGCCAGCAGCACCCCCAGCAGCACCACGAACGCCCCCGGGGGGCTGAGCAGCGCGGAGAGGCCTCCCGAGAGTTCGGAGCCGAGCCAGCCACCGCCGTCGGCAAGCTCCGTCGCCGACGTCCCGTGCCCCAGGACCAGGTGGAAGAGCCCGATCCCGCCCACGAACGCCACCAGGGCGCCGATCGCGGAGACGCCCCAGCCCGTGCCCGCGCTCGGCGCACGCTCCACGAACGCCCCCGCCACCAGGAGGAGGATCGGCAGCAGCCACGCGCCCTGTCCGAAGGACGGGCGGAGCAGCTCATTGACGTACCGGTTGAGGATCCCCTGCCCCGGCAGGAAGAGCGCGATCAGCGTCACGGCGCCCGCCACGAGCAGGACAATGCCCACCAGTGTCCGCGTGAGCTCCGGCGACAGGCGCAGGTCGATCGAGGGGCCGCTCGATCGGCGACGGGTCGTGCGCGCGCGGGTGCGGGTGGTCGGTGCGCGTCGGCGGGTCGCCACCTAGACCTCCACCACCACCGGGAAGACCATGGGCCGGCGCTTGGTCTGCTCGTACAGGAAGCGCGACAGGCCATCCTTGATCTGGCTCTTGAGCAGGGCGACCTCGCTGGTGTGCTCCTCCGGGCGGGCGATGGCGTGGACGACGCGCTGGGCGGCGGCGCCGATCACGGGGTCTGCGAGGTCGTCCACGAAGCCCCGCGTGACGATCTCCGGCTCCCCGATGATGCGCCCGGTCTGCTTGTCCACCGTGACCACCACGAGGAACATGCCGTCGCTGGCGAGGGCGCGGCGGTCGCGCAGCACCACGTCCCCGACCTCGCCCACCGAGAGCCCGTCCACGAAGACGTAGCCGGAGGTCACGGGCTGGCCGCGCCGGGCCGTGCCGTCCGGGCGGAACTCGACGGGCTGGCCGTTCTCGACGATGAAGATGTTCTCCGGCGCCACCCCGACGTCGCTCGCCAGGCGCCCGTGCTGCACGAGCATCCGGAACTCGCCGTGCATCGGGATGAAGTACTTCGGGCGGGTCAGGTTGAGCATGAGCTTCAGCTCCTCCTGGCTCGCATGCCCCGAGACGTGGGCGTGCCGGATGGCGTGGTAGATGACGTTCGCGCCCTGCTTGAACAGGTTGTCGATGGTCCTCGCCACGTACTCCTCGTTGCCGGGAATGGGGCTCGCGCTGACGATGACCGTGTCGCCCGGCTCCACCTCCACCCAGCGATGGTCCCGGTTCGCCATGCGGGCGAGCCCGGCCATCGGCTCGCCCTGGGCGCCGGTGGTGGCGATCACCAGATGCTCGGCCGGCGTGGTCCGGATCTGGTCCTTCGCGACGAGCTGGCCGGCGGGATAGGTCAGGTAGCCCAGGTCGGTCGCGATCCGGACGTTCTGCTCCATGCTCCGCCCGACCACCGCGACCTTGCGCCCGAACGTGCCCGCGGCGTCGAAGACCTGCTGGACGCGGGCGATGTTGCTGGCGAAGGTGGCCACGATGACCCGCCCGTCCAGCGGCTCCATGATCTCACGGAACGCCTCGCCGACCGTCCGCTCCGACGGCGTGTACCCGGGGTTCTCGGCGCGCGTGGAGTCCGAGAGCAGGCACAGGACGCCCTCCGTGCCCACCTGCGCCAGCGTCGCAAAGTCGGAGGGCTTGCCGTCCACGGGCGTGTGGTCGAACTTGAAGTCGCCCGTGTGCACCACGATCCCGACAGGGGTCCGGATGATCAGCCCCATCGCGTCCGGGATGGAGTGCCCGATGCGGAAGGCACTCACGGTGAACGGTCCCACCGTCACGGTCTCGCCGGCCTCGAGCGCCAGCATCGGGTTGTTGGTCAGCCGGTGTTCCCTGACCTTGCCGGAGAGCAGCCCGCGGGCGAGCGTGGAGGCGTAGATCGGGACACCCGGGAAATCCGGCAGGACGTAGGGCAGCCCACCCACGTGGTCCTCGTGGGCATGGGTGATGATGAAGGCCCGCACGGACTCCCGTCGTTCGCGCAGGTACGTGACGTCGGGGACCACGAGGTCGATCCCGAACATCTCCTCGTCGGGGAACATCAGCCCGCAGTCGACGACGATGATGTCGTCGCCGTACTCGAAGACGTACATGTTCTTGCCGATCTCGCCCACGCCGCCGAGCGGGATGATGCGCAGGGGGGTCCCGTCGCCGGAGCGCAGCCGTTCCGGGCGAGCTGCCGATGCGGTCGGCTTCGGCGCGGAACCCGCGCCGGGGCTGGTGGGCGCGGCCGGTGACGGTGGCGTCGCCGGTCGGCGGGCGGTTCGTGCTGGCATCAGAAGAGCGTCATCTGGTCGGTTTGCCCCCCGTCCTGGGT
>JAKAHX010000375.1 GCA_021814735.1 Chloroflexota bacterium
CCCTCCGCGTCGGCCAGGGCGATCAGTTCGTTGAGCCAGGTGAACGCCAGGCTCTCGAGGTCGCGCGCGTGCAGCGGTCCCGTCTCGACTGGCAAGCCGACGATGCCCGGCGCCTCCGCGGCGATCTCGGCCAGCGCGCGGGCCGCTTCCTCGAAGACGGCAGGCAGGCTGGCGGCGCTGGCCTCGAACCCGACGTCCGCGGTGTGGGGAAGCTGCCGGTGCGACGGTTCGGCCGAGCGTTCCACGGTCGTTTTCTCCTGGCAGGCTCCGGCACTCCGGGCGAGGCCCGGAGTGGCGCCAGGGTGCCTGCCCGTCGATCAGTCGAGCTGGATGCTCTCGCGGCGCGGCAGCCGCTCCGGCCGTTCGAGCCGATCGATCCAGTGGTCCAGGAAGGCACGGGCTGCCAGCAGCTGCTCCCTCCGGGCGGCGCGCACGTGGTGCCGGACCTCCGGCGGGGCGAGCTCGCGCCAGAGCCTCAGCATGCCGCGGGGCACTCGCGCTTCCAGCTCGTCCAACTCCTCCAGGTTGGTCAACCGCTGCTCGAGATCGGCGAGCCGCGCTTCGATGTCGGTCATCGCTCCAACCCTCCTGCCTGCGGGATGGGCATTCCTCGTCCACTTCTTGTAAGGCGTCGGCGCGAGGGTGTCCAGAGTCGGACGGCCGGTCGGCCGGCACGGACACCCGCCTGGTCGCCGACGCCGATCCGCTGGTGCGGCGACGCCGATGCTGCCGCGGGGATGGTGCCCCGCGGCTCAGGTGGCCCCGCGCTCGAGGCCCCCGCCGTGCCGGAGCCGGACGCGGGCCTCCACCCGCTGGAGGCGCAGGTCGATGGGCCGGAGCGCCGCTTCCACGACGGGCCCCGCGTCGGCCGCGTCGGCCGCATCGGCCGCATCGGCCGCGGTGAGGCGCGCACGCCGACCCGCCAGCGACCACCCGTCATAGTCGCTGCTCACCGCGGCACCAGTCGATCGAGGGTCCGCGGCGCGGTCGAACAGCGCGGTCAGCACGCCGGAGGGCGACCCTGCGTCGAGTCTGTCGCCGGCCAGCGCACCGACGCCGAGGACGAAGAGCGCCAGCAGCACCGCGGAGGCCACCAGCGAGAGCGTCACCGTCCCGGCTCCTGCTACGGCGAGCTCGTCAGCATCACCGGGTACGAGCGCACGTGCTCGCGGGCACCGTCCCTCGGCGAGAGGTCGTAGACGGTGACCCACCCGGATTGCGTGCGATCCAGCCGGTAGGCGAGCACCGTGTCGAACGCACCCCAGCAACCGGTACCGCACGAGGCGGTGACGGCCCGGTGCGCGATCACCGTCCCGTCGGCCGTGGCGATCTCCGCCTGGAACTGGGCCTCGAAGACGTTCGCCAGCCCCTGCAGGCGCACGGGACTGGATACGCGCGCCCCCCAGGCGGGCCGCTCGAGGAAGATCGGCGGCAGGTTCGCGCGGAAATCGGCCCGCTCCGACGGCCGCGAGAGGACGATGCCCTCCGACGAGAACGTGGTCACGGCCCGACCATCGAGTCGGAACGTCACCCCGGTCACCGTGGGCACCTGGGTGACCGTGTACACCACCTGCGCAAGACGCGCGAACATCGACGCCGACCCGCCCCCGGTGGCGAACCGCCCGGACAGGTTCACGTCCGCGATCGCGCCCGAGATCGTGATGCCGAGCAGGCTGGTTCCAGCGGGGATCGCCGACGTCAGTCCCTGGGATCCTCCGGCTGGTCGGGCCTCCTCATCGGTCGGCCCGGCGAGGAGCGACTCGACCGCAGCCGTAACCACGACACGGCCGGCAGCCAGCGTCCGTTCCACCGGCACCAGGTGCTCGTCGCGGAGCAGGAAGACCACCATCGACGAGGTGGGCCCGGGCGACGTCGCCGGCGACGGCCCGGCCCCGGTGGGTGTCGCAGCCGGTGGCGTCGGCACCTGCACGGTCGCCCCGGGCGTCGATGGAGCCGAGGAGCCCGGAGCGACGGTCGGTCCAGTCGGGCCGGCGGTAGGTCCGGGGCTGCCGGACGATGGCGAAGCGGACGGCGCCGACCCGCATCCGGCCGCGACGGAGATGACGATCAACCAGGCGAGCCACACCCCGGCCCTGCCCCATCGCCCGACCCACCACGCCTGCATCGTGCCCTCCCCGGTCAGGCCTCCTCGGTGACGGCGCGAGGCGCCCGGGCCCCACGCGTCACCGACGTTTCGATGCGGTCCAGTCGCACGTTCGACGCTCTCGCCGGCCCCGTGGTTCCCCGCACTGTGCTGACCCTGGATCTCACCGGTGCGGGCGACCGGTCGCCGGCTGGCTGGCTGGGCCGGGGCTCGGCCCGGTCTCCGTCCCCCCGAGCTCGCGCAGCAGCAGCTCCGGGGTCATCCGCGCCACGAGTTCCGCCCGCTTGGTGCGGTACTCGCGCTTCGAGATGAGCCCGTTCCGCCGCAGTCCCTGGAGGGCGAGCAAGGCCGCCACCAGGTCGGCACGCGCGATGCCTGAGTCCGGCGCCGCGGGTGACGGCCAGGCGACGTCAGTCGGTGTCCCGTGGCCGCCGGCCGGCGCACCCCGTTGCGGGACGTCCGCCTCAGGCGGCATTCGCTGCATGGCGGGCGTCGAGGGCGGCATCG
>JAKAHX010000376.1 GCA_021814735.1 Chloroflexota bacterium
TGGAACTGCTGCTCACCGCGCTGCGAGAGGCGATGCGCGAGGGGCGCGGCCCGACCGACCGGGTTCGCGGGTACCGCGGAGGCTACCTGCCCACGGAGCGACGGGCGATCGAGCGAGGGCTCCGCTCGGGCGACCTGCTCGGCGTCGTCAGCACGAACGCCCTGGAGCTCGGGGTCGACATCGGCCGCCTGGATGCATCCGTGCTCCTCGGCTACCCGGGGTCGATCGCCGCCACCCGGCAGCAGATGGGGCGAGCCGGCCGCCGCGGGGAGACCAGCGTGTCGGTGCTCGTGGCCACCGCGGGCGCCGTCGACCAGTACGTCGCCACGCACCCCCAGTACATCCTCGACTCCACGCCCGAGGAGGCACGCCTGGACCCCGACAACCTGCACGTCCTGCTCGCACACCTGCGGGCAGCCGCCTTCGAACTCCCCTTCCGCCCGGGCGAGCGGTTCGGCGCCGAGCCGGCGGACGAGCTCCTGGCCTTCCTGGGCGAGGAGGGACACGTGCGCCAGGCCGATGACGGGCGCTGGTACTGGGCCAGCGAGAACTTCCCGGCCAGCGCGATCTCACTGCGGAGCGCCGCCGACGAGAACGTCGTGATCATCGACACCACCGGCGATCGGCCCCGGGTGATCGGGGAGGTGGACCTGTTCGCCGCGCCCACCCTGGTCCACGAGGACGCCATCTACCTGCACGAGTCGCTGCAGTACCACGTGGATCGGCTCGACTGGGACGAACGCAAGGCGTACGTGCGGCGCGTGGACGTGGACCATTACACCCAGGCGGACACCGCGGTCACCCTCAAGCCACTCGAGCGCTTCGCCGCCGGACTCGCGACAGCGGCGGAACGGGCGCACGGCGAGGTGATGGTCAGCTCGCTGGCCACGATCTACAAGAAGCTCCGCCTCTCCACCGGCGAGAACCTGGGCTGGGGACGCATCCACCTCCCCGAGCTGGAACTCCACACCACGGCCTACTGGGTGGCACTCGACCCGGCACGTTTCGCGGATTGGCGCCGTGACGACCTGGACGTGGCACTCGTGGGAGCCGGGCGCGCGCTGCAGGCCGTGGCGAGCGTGCTGCTGATGAGCGACCAGCACGACCTCGGCATGGTGGCCCAGGTCCGCTCCCCCCACTTCGCTCGCCCGGTGATCTACCTCTACGAGGGCGTGCCTGGTGGCGTGGGCCTCGCACCGCGCCTGTACGACCGGCACGCCGAACTGGTGGAGGGCGCGCTCGACCTGGTGCGGCGCTGTCCCTGCGAGGCGGGGTGCCCGGCATGCACGGGCCCTCGCCTGGAGACCGGAGGCGACGGAAAGGCGCTGGCCCGCCGCCTCCTGGCGGCGCTGGCCGGCGAGCCACGCGCATGATGGCAGACGGGCACGAAGGGGCGACCCGCGCCGGCACGTCACGCGAGCTGGCACGCGCAGCCCACACGCTGCCCTCCATGGCGGACGTCGGGAGATTCCCTGGAACCGGCAACTCGTGGCCCGACGACCACCTGCGCGCGCCGGGCCCGTCTCGATGACCAGCCCTGGACACCCCGACGGCTCCATGCCCCGCGATGCGACCGGACTGGCGGCGCGCCTCGCCAGGTTTCGCGCGCTCGACCTGGGCGCCTCCCCCGCCCTCGGCAGCGAGCCAGGCGGCCGCACGAGCCCGCCCGCCCGTGGCGACCTCGCGCGCCGTCTCGCCGAGGCGGTCGGGGGCGCGGTGGACCGCACGCCCGCGGGTCGCGTGGTGCGAGTGGCTTCGACCGTGCCACTCTCGGCACCGCTGGAGCAGCTCCGGGTGCTCCCCTACCCCGTGGATCCCGAGCGGCCCCTGGTCTGCCTCGACACGGAGACCACCGGCCTCGGCACGGCCGCGGGGACACTGGTCTTCCTGGTCGGTCTCGGCCGCTGGGACGGCCATCACCTGGAGGTCGAACAGCTGCTGCTCCCGGACCACCCGGACGAGCCGGCGTTCCTGGCCACTCTGCGCGCCTCGATCCCGCCGGACGCCTGGCTCGTTACCTACAACGGGCGCGGGTTCGACTGGCCGCTCCTGGTGACGCGCTTTCGGCTCCACGGCGCGCCCCCGCCCGCCCACGCGGGGCATCTCGACCTCCTGCCGGTTGCGCGCCAGCTGTGGCGCCACCGTCTCGGCGACGCACGCCTCGCCACGGTGGAACGCGGCGTCGTGGGCGTGGAGCGCGTGGACGACCTACCGGGCGCGCTGATCCCCGGGCGCTACCTGGAGTTCCTGCGCACGGGCCGCCCGGAGCCGCTGCGGGCTGTCGTGGACCACAACCGTCAGGACGTCATCTCGCTCGGCCTCCTGCTCGCCCACCTGGCGCTGCGGATGGCCCACCCCGCCGCTCGATCCGGCGAACACCCCGGTGACGTGGCCGCGCTGGGGCGCGCGTACGCCCGGCGGCGGCAGTTCGACGCGGCGGCCGAGTGCTGCACCACTGCCGTGGCGGCTGCCGAAGATCCCATCCTGCATGATCGGCTCGCCGCGGAGCGTGCGCGCGTCCTCCGCATGGCCGGCCGGCACGCGGAGTCGGCCGCTGCGTGGCACGAGATCGCCTCCGCGGGCGGCCCACTGGCCGCGGTG